>JAUZOF010000140.1 GCA_030706585.1 Bacteroidota bacterium | reverse complement strand
GGTTTCATTTTATAAGGTTGTTTTGAATAGAAAATTTCAGAGTGCCTGAATCGCTCGATTCAGGCACTCTGAATAACACGCTTCAGCCACCCTGAATCGTACGATTCAGCATGGCTGAATAACCCGATTCAGACTCACTGAACGGTTAGGCTCTTTTCGAAAGCGACACTACGTGGCTCCTTTAACGGATTGGCACTACCGGAGAATTGGCTCGCCACTTCCAACACATAGCTCCCTGCCGCCAATCCCGGCGTGACGATCACCAGCTCCGATGGATTATTGGTCACGATGTCGGTTGGATCCACTTTTGTGCGTTCGCTGGTGGTCTCGTTGACGAAGAAGATGCCCACGGATTCGTGCTCACCCACCACTTTGAGCTTCGAGCCTTTGATGCGGAGGTTGCGGTTGGGGGTGATGCGGTCGTTGATAAGGCCCGTCTTGACGTCGGTGACCTGGGCGATGGAGATACCGCTTTCAGCCACGCCGAGGATATCCACCCCAATGTCGGAGAGCATTTTGCGTAGCACATCCCCCTGGTTAAATTGGAACAGGACGGAATGTTTCGATGGGTTGAAAGTTTCCATCGGGCTGTTGAAAACTCCCTTAATCAGCGGAGTGGCAGTGAAGTAGCCCGTGTTGACGGAGAATCCGTCACTCAGTTGATAACCCATCTCTTTGAGGAAGAGATTCACGCTGTGCTCCATGGCAGCAGCTGACACGTCGGCTCCACCACGACCTGCAGCAGAGTTGCAGATGTCGGGAATCGACAATGTGCGTTCAGCACTTACCCGCGCGATGAAATCGTTCGGGTCTTCTGTTAGTACGTTTTCGAACAGGTTCGCCTTCAGGCGATGTTTGATTTCTGACATAAAAACATTCGTTTTAAAGGTAAATATTCAAATAAGAAAAACACGCACAAAACGAAATACTGGTCTTTTGCATTAACCAAAAAGGGTCTTCAATCAAAGGGTTATTTGCAAATCTATGTAAATGCCGTTAATCCCGCAATAGCAAGTGATACTTTTTTTAAGGAAAATCCTTTTCGATAGAACTGTCATTTAACAAAAGTCACCCTTTCGGTTGTCTGCTATAACCGTCTCAATCCCCCTGTTAATCAACCCTAATCAAGCATTCTTAATCTCAAAATCAACAGCTTTGTGCATTTTTGACTATCTTTGCACACTAACTATAAGCAATAGGTATGACATCGATTAGTCACTCAGATATAATCACCTCTACAGTTAAGAAACTGTCAGATCCTGAATCATTTAAAAATCTGAGTCATCAACACCGCGAAGGCGAACCCATGCCGTCAAGTGAGGAGTTGAATGACTTTATCAACCTGGCCCGCGCGATTCTCTTTCCGGGCTTTTTCGGAAACTCTACCATCAACAGCCGCACGCTTAACTACCACATCGGGGTAAAAGTGGAGCGTATGTACGAACTGCTCGTGGAGCAAATCCTCGCAGGTATGTGCTACGAATGTGCTGCCAAAGATGTTACCCACTTCAACGAATATCAGGAAAAGGCGATGGATAAAGCGGCTTCGTTTATCGAAAAGTTGCCCGAACTGCGCCGCATACTGGGTACAGACGTGCTTGCCGCATACAACGGAGACCCTGCCGCTCAAAGCACTGGCGAGGTGATCTTCTGCTATCCGGCCATCCGTGCCATTACCAACTACCGTTTAGCACACGAACTGCTGCTGCTTGATGTGCCGCTGATTCCCCGCATGATTACTGAAATGGCTCACTCTGAGACCGGTATCGATATTCACCCGGGAGCGACAATTGGCGAGTTTTTCACTATCGACCACGGTACGGGTGTGGTAATCGGAGCTACTGCTATCATCGGCAAGAACGTGAAGCTTTACCAGGGCGTTACCCTCGGTGCGAAGAGCTTTCCGCTCGACGAAGAGGGCAATCCGATCAAAGGAATTCCACGCCACCCGATTATCGAAGACGATGTGGTGATCTATTCAAATGCTACTATCCTCGGACGAATTACCGTGGGACAAGGTGCTACCATTGGAGGTAACATCTGGGTAACGGAAGACGTTGCCCCCGGCGCGCGAATCATTCAATCCAAAGCAAAGAAATGACAAATACATACCAAATGATTGCCAAAACCCTCTATAATCTGGAGGACGTTTTGGCCGAAGAATTGATTGCCCTCGGGGCAAATGATGTGGAGATTGGCCGTCGCGCCGTATCTTTCACCGGTGATAAAGCCTTAATGTACAAGGCAAATCTGCATTGCCGCACGGCGTTGCGTATCCTCAAACCAATCTACACCTTCAAGGCTGAAAGCACCGACGAGGTGTATATGAAGATTAAAGAGTTTGCCTGGGAAAACGTAATCGGAATGAAGCAGACCTTCTCGATTGACACCGTGGTCTTCTCTGATAACTTCAAGCACTCCAAGTTCCTGACTTATCGGGTAAAGGATGCTATCGTGGATTACTTCAACGAGAAGTTTGAACAACGCCCGTCGGTACGTCTCACCAATCCGGATATTTACCTCAATGTGCATGTGGCAAATGACAGCTGCACCATTTCGCTCGATAGTTCGGGTGAATCGCTGCACAAACGCGGCTACCGTCAGGAGCAGACCGAAGCGCCCATCAGCGAGGTGCTTGCTGCGGGTATGATCCTGAAGACCGGCTGGAGAGGCGAATGTCCGCTCATTGACCCGATGTGTGGTTCTGGTACTATCCTGGTCGAAGCGGCCATGATTGCGCTCAATATTCCTCCCGGCATTCACCGCAAGGAGTTCGCGTTTGAGAAATGGACCGATTTCGATGAAGAGCTTTTCGATATGGTCTATAACGACGATTCCCGCGAGAAAGAGTTTGAATTTAAAATATACGGTTCGGATATCTCTCCGAATGCCATCGCGATTGCCGAAGCCAATATCAAGCGTGCCGGCGTAAGCAAATACGTGGTATTGAAATCTCAACCCTTCCAGCAGATCACCAATCCACCTGAAAACGGTATCCTGGTAACCAACCCGCCTTATGGCGAGCGTATCTCTACCCGCGACCTGCTGGGCTTGTACGAGATGATCGGTGAGCGCCTCAAACACGTATTTACCGGCTACCAAGCCTGGATACTTAGCTACCGCGAAGAGTGCTTTGAGAAAATCGGGCTCAAACCATCGGCTAAAGTTCCTTTGCTGAATGGTACGTTGGAGTGCGAGTTCCGCAAGTATGAAATCTTTGCAGGAAAGCACAAGGAGTTCAAGAAAAACAAATACGAGGGAAGACGGTAAGAGGTTGAGGTAATTCAACTCAAATCCCTTTCTGTTCCCGACAACCACAACGTGGTTGAATCTCAATAACCACGGGTGCAACCCGTGGAATACAATACCCACGCTCCCGAACCCTGAATGGGTTCAACGACAAAGGAGCAAACTGATTGAATATACATTTGACAAATAGTTTATTTAAAGCAACAATGAACATTCTTCTATTAGGTTCGGGAGGCCGCGAACATGCTTTGGCCTGGAAAATCAAACAAAGTCCAAAAGTAGAAAACCTTTACATCGCTCCGGGTAACGCCGGTACAGCGACTGTCGGTACCAACGTTGCCATTTCGGCTACCGACTTCCCAAAAATCAAAGAGTTTGTATTAGCCAACCAGGTTTCGATGGTAGTCGTAGGACCTGAAGACCCATTGGTAAAAGGTGTTGTTGAGTTCTTTAAAAACGATGTCGAATTGCAGAAGGTAGCTATTATCGGCCCTTCACAAGTGGGTGCACAACTCGAAGGCAGCAAGGATTTTGCCAAAGCCTTCATGATGCGTCACAATATCCCGACAGCGGCTTACCAAAGCTTCACGGCCGAGACGTTGAACGAAGCCTACGCTTTCCTCGAAACTCTTGAAGCTCCTTACGTATTGAAAGCGGACGGATTGGCTGCCGGCAAAGGGGTATTGATTATCTCTGACCTGGAAGAGGCGAAAAGAGAATTGGCAGAAATGCTCAACGGGATGTTTGGCGACGCCAGCAAAACCGTGGTTATCGAAGAGTTCCTCGACGGTATCGAATGTTCGGTATTCGTACTAACCGATGGTAAATCATACAAAATCCTGCCTGAAGCGAAAGACTACAAACGCATCGGTGAAGGCGATACCGGCCTCAATACCGGCGGTATGGGTGCTGTTTCTCCGGTCTCTTTTGCCAATGCTGAGTTTATGCAGAAAGTGGAAGAGCGCATCGTGAAACCAACCATCGCAGGTCTTCAGAAAGAGAATATCGACTACAAAGGCTTTGTGTTCCTGGGTCTGATTAAGGTAAAAGGTGAGCCGGTTGTAATCGAGTACAATGTGCGTATGGGGGACCCTGAAACAGAAGCGGTTATGCTTCGCATCAAGTCTGACCTGGTTGACCTGCTCGAAGGTGTTGCTGAAGGCAAGCTGGATGAAAAGACACTGGAAGTTGACCCACGCAGTGCAGTGACAGTGATGTTGGTATCAGGCGGTTATCCGGGCGACTATGAAAAAGGCAAAGTGATCAGCGGTCTGGATAAAGTAAACGATAGCATCGTATTCCACGCAGGTACTACCGAAAAAGATGGTAACGTCGTGACCAACGGTGGCCGTGTCATCGCCGTTAGCTCTTACGGTAAAGACAAAAACGAAGCATTGGCTACCTCGTTTGCCAATGCAAAAGTGATAGACTTTGACAAAAAATACTTCCGTTCAGATATCGGATTCGATTTATAATTCATTTTACGGGCAGGCTATGAGAATGGCCTGCCCTTACTCTCTTTAATATAAAAGGTAATTGTGTCGATGAGAAACAAAAGCATAATTGAACATATTGCCACAGGCCGTTTCTCGGTACTGTTGACTCTTTTAGTGGTTGTAAGCCTGATTGTAACCCGTATCCTGTTTTATCCGCATTCTATTCCGGTTAAACCTGACTTTGGACTTTTTTCAAATGTCCTGACTAATCTTATTCAGAATAACTACGTGAAATATGCGATAGACGGAGCATTCCTTGTGTTGTTTGCATTCCTGCTCAATCATGCCGACACGCGTTTCAGCATCAACCGTATCCGTACCTCTTTACCTTTCTTTATTTCCGGGATTATCCTGGTGACCAATAACCAATTGCTGGGCAACTGGGGCGAAAGTTTCAGTGCATTGCTTATCCTTGTGGCGATTGCATCTCTGTTTAGTTCTTATCAGGCCCCAAGGGCAGAGAAACATGCGTTTGACATTTCGCTGTTGCTCTCTTTTGCCAGCCTTTTCTGGATTAAAACAGTTTTCCTGCTGCCTGTATTCTGGATTGGGATGTATATGATGAAAACCCTGAGCTTCCGTAGCTTCCTGGCTTCCATCATCGGTATCCTGACTCCCTATTGGTTTGCCTTCTTCTATTTTGCCTATTACAACGATTATACCCCGTTGTTGAATTACCTGCAAACCGGAATTGACTTCCATCTGATTAACTTCACCGAAGTGAAGCTGTTCAACTGGATTCACCTGGGACTTACGATTCTGACTACTTTATTTGCCCTCGGACACTGTATGTTCAGCAGTTACAACGATAAAATCCGTAGCCAGACATTCCTGAACTTTCTCTTTTTCATCCTGTTCTGTACCTACGCGTTGATAGTCGTTGACTTTCAGCACAGCGGTTCCATCATTTACCTGAACTATCTGATTTCGACATTCCTGATTTCTTATCTCTATGCATCGGAAAAAGGACGCTTCTCTAACTTCTTGTTTCAGGCGCTGTTCATTACCTATGCGCTCATTTATGTATGGAGTTTATCCTAAACTTTGCCGAATGGGGCTATTTCGGCCTCTTTCTGGCTTCTTTTCTGGCGGCAACCATTCTGCCATTCAGCTCTGAAATCGTATTCAGTGCATTGGTCCTGGCGGGAATGAATCTCTGGGGATGTACAGTTGCTGCGACTATCGGAAACTTTCTGGGGGGATTGAGTTGTTACTACCTCGGTTATCTGGGGAATGTAGAATGGATTGAGAAATACCTGAAGATAAAAAAAGAAAAGGTAGATAAGCTTCAGAACTGGCTCAATGGAAAAGGTTCGGCCATGGCGTTCTTCGTCTTTCTACCGGGTGTGGGAGATATCATTGCCGTAGCGTTAGGCTTTCTCCGTGCGAATGTATATGCGGTTTCCCTCTTTATGTTTGCCGGGAAATTTATCCGCTATATTGTCTGGATGCAGATGGTTTACGGTGTGATTAAGCTCTTCTAAATCTTCGTTGCACGCAGCATTTCCCGCTTTCCGGGAGGGCCTTGTAAGCGCTCTACGGAATAACCAGCCGCCTGCATAGCCCGTCTCACTACTCCTTTGGCACAATAAGTGGTCAGTATTCCACCTGGATTGGTGTGGTCGGATAGCTTCTGAAAAAGTTCCGGGTGCCACATCTCGGGCTGTTTGTCAGGTGCAAAAGCATCGAAGTATATCAGGTCGTATATCTCATCGCCAAAGTCGTATTGGCATAAATCCGCCTTCTTTTTTTGCAAATGGAATAACGGGGTTATTTCGCAACTCTTTTCCCATTCTGCCTGATGCAGTTTGGTAAATAATCCTGCTTTTTCGGGCGCTATTATCTCTCCGTAATTGAGCTTCGAGTAAATATTTTCGGGTAAAGGATAAAGTTCCAACGATGTAAAATGAATCTCTTTCTGCAGTTTCTCGCTTTCCAGCAAAGTCAGGAAGGCATTCAATCCTGTGCCGAACCCGATTTCCAATACACTGATTTTCTCAACTTCAACCTTCCGTAATCCGGCATCTATAAACACATGCATCGACTCCTGCAAGGCTCCGTTGACCGAGTGGTAATGCTCATTCATCGCCGGTACAAACAGGGTGTGTGAGCCGTCTTTTGTCTCTTCAAGAATAATATTCGGATTGTTCATGCTGCAAAGATAGCAGTAATATCAAACCCTGTCAATAAACGGTAGATCTTCATCTTTAACCCGGCAAAGGCAATCTTTAGTCTGATTCTGCGTTTTTGTAATCAGTATGACATTTTATCCAAACTTTTAGTTTTACCTTTGTTATAAGCAATCCCCTTTTACAAACTACAATGAATAAATTCATCAGCATATTGATTGTCGGGCTCTTATCCTTTAGCCTGAATTCATGTATTTCCAAAAAGAAAGATAAGCCGGTAATCACCGTTACTATCCTACCATTGAAGTATTTCGCGGACCAGATTGTTGGCAATAAAATGGATGTGATGTGTATGGTTCCTGCCGGCTCCAATCCGGAATCGTACGATCCTTCACCAAATCAACTGGTAACCCTGAGCAAAAGCAAATCCTATCTGGCTGTCGGTGAATTGGGCTTTGAACTGGCCTGGTTAAGCAAACTGCAGCAGAACCAACCCGCGTTGAAGATATACAAAACATCGAAAGGTATTCCGCTGATTGAGCATAAGCACAATGATTCTCATCGGAATGACGATGATGGTGGTCACTTCGGTTTGGACCCTCACACCTGGAGCTCCCCCAAAACCGCCCGTGTTATTGCCCAAAATATTCTTACGGCAATCATTGAGACAGACCCCAAGAACGAAAAACTTTATCGCAAAAACTTTGTTCTGTTAATCAGTGAGATAGACCAGACTGATTCAGTTTTTTCGAAAAAGTTCCGGACACTTAAAAATCGCTCATTCCTGATTTACCATCCGGCTCTCACCTATCTGGCACGTGATTACGGATTGAATCAATACAGCGTGGAATTTAACGGAAAAGAGCCAACACCCCAGCATCTGAAGATGCTTGTGGATGCAGCGAAGAAACATGATATCAGGGTCATCTTTATCCAAAAGGAATTTGATAGCAAGAACGCTCAGATACTGGCCCAGGAGTCAGGGTGCAAAATCGTAGTGATTGACCCGCTTTCGTACCAATGGAGCAAAGGTTTAACTGATATCGCAATAGCTTTAGCAAGTGAATAGAATCGTAGAAATAAAAAATATTACCGTCGGGTATGAAAACAAGGTCATACTCAAAAATGTAAACCTGACCATTCATAACGATGATTTTATCGGAGTGATTGGCCCGAATGGTGGTGGGAAAACAACACTGCTCAAAGCCATACTGGGTGTTATTCCCATTCAATCGGGGCAGATAGAATTCCTTCAAAATGGAGAAAAGGTTCCTGACCTTCGCATTGGATACGTGCCCCAGAGCAATAACATTGACCGCTCCTTCCCGATTAGTGTGTATGATGTGATTTTATCAGGCCTGACGGGAGAAAGAGGCTTTTTCTCTAAATTTTCAAAGAGTCATAAACATGCGGTTGAGGAAATGATTAAGCTTCTTGACCTTGAGAGCCTGAGGAAAAGACCGATTAGTCAGCTTTCAGGAGGACAATTGCAAAGAACCTTTCTGGGGCGGGCGTTGGTGGGCAATCCCCAATTGCTGATTCTGGACGAACCAAACTCTTATCTGGATAAGGATTCGGAGGGAAAACTGAATGATTTGCTTCAGGAGTTTAGCAAAGATCTGGCCATCCTGATGGTTTCGCACAATATCAGTTCGGTGCGCTCAATGGCCAAAAGTCTGGCATGTGTCAACGGTAGCCTGCATTTTCATAAAAGTACCAACATTCCCACCGAATGTCTCTATGAATTTTACTGACTTTCCAAGACCCTGTAGACCATTTCCAAAAGCCAATAAATAAACTCTAAGGCCTGAGATGATATTCACAGGCGGGTTGTGTTTTTATAAAAAGACCGGCTGCCAGGTTTTATCACCTGATAGCCGGTCTTTTTCCTTGTAATCAGAAAAGATTACCACACATAGCTAAATCCGAAGCTCAGCAGCTCTTTGAACTGAAAGTAGGAATCTTCATTACTTTTCAGTGTACGTTTATCGTCAAACCTCAGGTCAAAAAATATTTTCGTTGAGAAATACCGGTTTACAGTGAAGTTGAGTGTATTTTCCCATTCTGACTCCACGCTCTTATAGGTGGTAAAATAGTAGTAGCGTGTATTCCAGCTGACATTCTTTTTAATATCCTGTGAAAACCTCAGGTCAAGACGGGATCCCACCTGGTCAAGGGCATGTTCGCCGGCTGTGATGCCATATCGGGTCACGTCGATACGTTTGTACTCTCTCACATATTTCCAGTTATAAGATAATGGAGAGAGCGCGAGATTCAGATCCTTTATCTTTAACTTCTTCAGGTCATTGGCATAGCTAAGACCGATACTGAAGCTAAATTCAGCTGGGGATAAGAACGATGCCAGCTT
>JAUZOF010000014.1 GCA_030706585.1 Bacteroidota bacterium | reverse complement strand
TTACATGAAGTTTTTCAATATCGAATGGAGCTAAATCTTTCAATTTGCCCAAAACGAATTTGTATTTCATTGCTAAGCTTTCGAAGATACAACGTACGAATTCAGCGTGAGTTGCAGGCGCTTTTTGTCCACGGCTGGTGCAGAAATCGGTAATCGCTTTGACCATGCTTGCAGGATTTGCAAATGACGGATGGTCAGGGTCAATGAAGAACTGGAACGGAGCCACAGTGCCCGACATTTCCACCAGTTTCTCGTATGCATAAGTGATACCCTCTTTTTTCCACTCTTTCAGACATTGCTCCAGCAACCACATACCGGTGATATTTTTCAGGAAACGTGTAGTTCCTTCGATACCCCCTTCGTTGGTGAAGTTCATGTCGTATGACTCTTTGTTGATAATCGGGTCTTTCACCTCGATACCCATCAACGACCAGGTACCTGAACTTAAGTATGCGAATTTTTCGTTTTCAGCAGGGATAGCAGCGATAGCTGATGCGGTATCGTGACCGGCAACAGCAACCACTGGCACTTTACCCAGTTCGGTTTCTTCCGCCAAGTCATCAGTCAATTGACCGATTACGTGACCTGGCATTACGATTTCACCCAACAGAGACGGTTTTACACCGGCAGCTCTCATCAGGTTGGCTTCGAATTGTTTGGTTCGTGGGTTAAGGATCTGAGAAGTAGAAGCGATAGTGTATTCTACTACTTTGTTTCCGGTAAGCAAATAAGACAATGCATCCGGAATGAAAAGGATTTCAGTCGCAGCTTCCAGTGGAGATGCTTCAGCCTGAGCCAATGCGAAAAGCTGGTACAAGCTATTGAAGTTCATCACCTGGATTCCGGTCAGGTCATACACCTTTTCACGGGGAATGATATTGAAGAACTCTTCCGGTTTGCCGAAAGTGTGCGGGTCGCGGTAAGCATATGGAGCACCCATCAATGAACCGTCTTTACCAATCAGGGCAAAGTCAACCCCCCAGGTATCGATACCGATAGATGAGATTTTTACGCCCTCTTTTTTTGCAGCGAAAAGACCACCTTTGATGTTTTCGTACAGTGAGTAAATGTTCCAGTAAAAGTGATTGTGGATTTGCAGAATCTGATTCGGGAAACGAGTCAGCTCTTTCATTTCGATTTTACCGTCAGCAACGGTTCCGAGAATTGTCCGTCCACTGGTAGCACCCAAGTCAACGGCAAGGAAGTGTTTTTTATTCATTAGATATTATGTTGTAACGATTTTACAGGTCGTTTGAAAAATCCATTTTCAATCGGACACAACCGGGCAGGATTATTACGCAGAATGATTCTCCTGAAAAGAGTGTTCCTCATGTTCCAATTTTGGATTTACGAAAGTAGAGTCTTTCAATCCCAATCTAATTACTGAAATTGACTGAAGTAATTTCAGTTTTGATATACGGGGTGTGGATTTTCTTTTTTTATGAATATTCAGGTCAAAATGTGGACTTTATCCTCATTTCCCATCCCCTAATATTTAGTGACCAACGATATAAACATATACCTGTTAAGGTTTGTTTAATCACCGAAGGCAAATATATCGGAGTTTCCTTTATTAATCTAATAATCCGGGGAAAATCTCTTTGATCATTGCCTCCGGGATATTTCTTTGTCCGTTTAATATACGAAGTTAACCGCCATGTTTGACCAGATCCTCTACTCCAAAAACAGGGATATTCACTTTGCACCGATGACTTTACGGGAGGTAATTTTCAATGACTTTCCGCACCGGGATGATAAGAGCGATGTCATTTACAGTCACATCGGGGAAGAGTTTGTTGCCATTTCGCTGAATGAACTCCGGGAAATAGTACTCCGGATTTCCCAAAAACTTCACTTGTTAGGCCTTAATCATGGTGATACTGTGATGCTGGCCTCCTTTTGCACGTCAAATGAGCTGGCGAATGCCTTGCTGTTTGCCGCATCGGTATGTTCGGGGATCCGTGTGTTTGTGCCGATGTTTCCCGAGCCGGATGAATTTGAGCACTGGTTGAAAAATACCGGATTCCGGGGCGTGATCATGCCGTTTCGGGAAACGATTTTGCAAAAAGGACACGAACGGGAAAAAGAGGTGATTTTAAATTTGAAAGAAAAGTGCGAAAAGGAAAAAGTCCTTTTTCTGGATTCGGAAGAGGATTTTTCGATTTACGAGATCATCCGCGCGGTAAAGCTTACATCTTCCAGAACCCCCATCTCTCTGCCCGATATTTCTCCGGAAACAGAAGCGGTTATCTTTACGACTTCCGGTACATCGGGCAAAAGCAAGCTGCTGGTTTATACTCACGAACGGTTGGCCAACTGTTGTCAGGCCTGGCAAATGCAGGGATTGTTTTCTCCGGAACTGTTTGGCAATCCGGGATTCAGTCCGCTGTTTACCCATACCATCGGTATCCGGACGTTCCTGAATTCAATCTGGTCGGGCAATCCGTTTTGCATGATTGTGACTGATTGGGTTTTACACAAACCGGAGTTGGTGAGGTTGTTATTGCTCAAAATGAACATCGGTCATTTGATTGCCGGTCCTGCATTTTACAATACCCTTCTGGAACTGTTTCGCCAATATCCTGAGCTCAAAGCTGGAGTTAACCAGTCTCTGCAAGCGGCGATCTCCATCGGTTCTGCATTTGATCTGGCAACGGCTGAAAAATTCAGAACGGCAACCGGCATTTCCCTGATGAATGCTTTCGGGACCACCGAGACGCTGATGGTTACGCTGAACCGTTCACCGGAATGTGATAAAGGTGCCTTGGGTGAACTGCTCCCCGGTGTTGAAATCGGGTTACAAACAGGAGATCATGATTCGCTTTTTGAATTGCATATCCGTAGTCCATTTCAGTCCGCACGGACTATCGGCGAGAAAGAGCCTGTAACCTATTTTGCAACGGGTGATCTGGTCCATTATAATATGGAGACTGAACAGGTAATCTTTCATGGCCGTAAATGCAGCGATTATTTCAAAGACGGTTACGGTGTGAAAATCCCTTTGGATCAGCTTAATGACTACTATGCACCGATTTGCAAACGAGCAAACTGGATTGAATGGATCCCGTTGGACAATACGCCCGGTCTTGCGGCATTGATTTTTCTGTCCCAATCGAATGACAGAAAGCGGGAAGATGAGTTTTCCTCCCTGATTAAAAATGCAAACGATGCCCTGAAGCGTGAAATCGGCCCGTTTGAATACGCACACCGGCATATCGAACGGTTCGGATTGGTAAACGAAGATGCGCCTTTGACACGTAAAGGGACCATTTCCAAAGACCAGATATACAAACGGTTTGGGCTGCTGATTGAAGAGTTGCGTAATCCATTTGTCTATAACCGGCAGATTAAGGTGGTGGAAACGGGTGACAGAAGCGATTTCTTTAAATATACCAATCCCCATGTGGCCGAACTACTCGAAGCGCTGAAGCTGGATAAGGTATATCTTAAAGGTGAAGGGGATTATCTCTATTATCAGGAGGGTGATAAAATGCAGCCCGTGCTTGATTTGGTGGGCGGATTTGGAGCCAATCTTTTCGGGCATAACAATCCTGATATCAGGGAAGCCATCATTGAGTTTTTGCAAACCGGACGGCCTGCCTTGAATAATCAGGGAAGTCAATATCATTTTCCCTCCATGTTGGCAAGGGAAATTAACCGGATGTTCAGCAAATCTACCGGCAGATATTTCAAGGTTCAGTTTGGCAACAGTGGCAGCGAAGCGGTTGAAATCGCCCTGCATCATGCTTACTATGAATGGCGACAGAAACTGGAAAAGCTCCGGGATGAACAGTACCAATTGTACGGGGCTGTTGACGGATTGCATGTTGCGGAGGTTTGGGATGGAAATATGCAGCGAATCGAAGAGGCAATTCCCTGTCTGTTGGTCATCAACGACTGCTTTCATGGTTATACTTCGGGCACCAGAAGTTTGTTGAACAACAAAAAGCAGCGGTCTTCATTCTCCGGCCTTTTGCGGCCGCATCCTTTGCATTTGTCGGATAAAACAGGAAACTGGCAAACACAGGTTCGGCAATTTATGGATAATAATATTATCGAGCTGAGCATTTTCAAAACTCATGAGGGGATCCATCATCAGGAAGCTATACAAATAAGCACCATCATTGCCTCCATGATCGAACCGGTTCGGGGGGAAGGCGGTATTTCGGAGATTAATCCGGAGTTGGCTGATTGGCTGGCAGGTCAGGAATTTCCCCTGATATCGGATGAAATCCAGTGCGGACTGGGAAGAACGGGCTCTTTCCCGACTTATCCCAACGCCTCCTATTATTTGTTAGGGAAAAGTCTGGGAAGCGGATTTGAGAAAATCTCAGCCGTGTTGATTGATGACCTGCGCTTCAAACCCGCATTTACCAGCTACTACAGTTCCACAAATGCAAATGGAGAATTGGCAGCATTCACCGCCCTGAAAGCATTGAATATCATAGAAAAGGATAAACTCACGGAAGTCGCATGCACAAAAGGGGAATATCTTCACGCAAAGCTACTGGAAATTGCCTGCCAATATCCGGATATTATCGAATCGGTACGGGGAAAAGGTCTGATGATCGGGATTCATTTTAATGCTCAAATGGGTAAACGGAATAACTTTCTCCGAATCCTGATTGAAGGCGAACTTGCGGGTTATTTCTTCGCCGGTTGGTTGCTCAACAAGCATCATATCCGTGTCCTGCCATCCTTGTCAAAACCCAATTCCATCCGCATAGAACCCTCTTTTTATATTTCAGAACTGGATATTGCCTTGCTGTGCAGTGCCCTGACCGACCTTTGTCGTCTCTGTCACGAACAGCAGATTTACGAACTTTGCCGGTTCCTGATGAATGGGGACCCCTATTCCGACCATGCGAATCCGATCTTTGAAGCTGTTTTTCCGAATGAACTGGAAGAGCCGGCTAAGAATGCCATTCGTGTGGGATTTATTGCCAACCTAACCGTTGCGCACCAGGAGCTTCAGCTCATAGACCCCGATTTGCAAAAGGCTTCCGATACCGGGTTGAGGATATTGTTCAACCGCCTTCAGGTGCTACTCGAAGGAAAAGCGGTCCGGCTGATTAGTAAAAACCTGATGAAGGGGCGCGTGCATTTTACCTTCGACATCCTGCCTTTCGATACATCCCAGATGGAGATTGCGAGCCGCTGGGGCAAGAAGCGTTTTCTTATTGAGAAGATTCAGGAGAATATTGATAAACAGGCCAAAGAGGGCACTGTCAGTGTCAGCCTCGGAGCGCACACCTCCATCATCAGCGGTAACGGACTGAATATTGCCGAACGAACGGTTTGTAAAGTCTTAACCGGAAATACGCTGACCGTCGCTTGCTGTCTCTTTTATCTGAATCGGTATCTGGCTGAAACGCCCGGCATACAAACGATAGCTATTGTCGGGGCAAGCGGTAATATCGGTGGAGGATTGATTCAATGCCTGGATGATGCCGCCTATTCCCAATATGAAATAATACTGATTGGCAGCAATGAAAAGAGGCTGCAACGTTCGAAGGCCTTGCTCTCATCGCAAAACTTACGGGTGCGCTGCTCAACCGACATGTTTGAACTGAAGGAGGCGGATGCGATTATCTGTTGTGCCAATACGAACGACCCGATAGTCTTCCCGCACCATATCCGGAAAGATGAGCCGGTTTTTGTCATAGACATTTCTGTGCCTCATGCAGTATCGGACGCAGTCAGGGAGATGGAGAAGGTGCTGATTTGCAAAGAAGCATCATCGGTGTGGCTGCCCGATGACCCTGGTTTTATCATGAGTACGCACAGTCCCGCCGGCAAGGTCTTTTGCTGCACGGCTGAGAGTATCCTCTGCGGACTGTACAACCTGCAACTCCCGCTTAAAGGGCGGATCTGTAAAGAGTCGGTGTTGCAGCTGATGAAATTGGCGGAGAAAGAGGGGTTTTTCAGGAAATAGGAACGATAAATTCAAAAATGAAAATCTATTTCGAATTTGAATAAGATTAAAGTGCTATAAATGTGCTTCTCATAAATAATGGGAAGTCATCATATATTCTTTCTTCAAGCCCATTACTCACAGCAATATTCCCAACCCTATGCCCGTAATATTCGACTTTGGTATTTCACAGGAAGACCCGCTCACCGAACAATTCGTGCTGGATATTCAGCCCGGTGACAGGATTCTCTCTATCGCCAGCGGGGGAGAGGTGCCTTTGTCGTTGATGAGCCTGAATGAGAATATCGTTATTACAGCGGTTGATATTTCCGAAGCGCAGATTATGTTGTGCAGGATGAAAATCCTGTCGGCACTTCATCTGGACTTTCCCATAAACGGCAAATTTCTGGGGTATGCAGCAATGCCTAAAAGTGAACGGAGAGAAATTTATTTAGAGAAAATACGGCCTCTGCTGTCTGACAGAGAAGTTGCATTTTGGGACAAGCATCTTTTCCTGATTGAGCAGGGAGTGGTGAGTGGCGGGCGTTTCGAGCAATATTTGCAGAAAGTACGCTTTGCCGTGAATCTGATCGTAGGCAAGCAAAACATCCGCCGATTGGTAGATAGTCAATCGTTGGAGGAGCAAGTCCATATTTTCGATCATTACATTGCTACCCGCAAGAGTCTTCAACTCTTATTCAAGATCGCCTTTCATCCTGCTGTTTACAAGAAGCGGGGATTGCAGGAACAGGCGTTGATTCATGCCGACGAAACGACCGGAGAGCGTTTCTATGCTAAGTTTCGGGACTTCTGCACATCCAGTGAAGCTTCGGGGAATTACTTTTTGCAATATTACATGTGTGGAGCATGTCTGACCGAAAAATCGTATCCGCACTTTCTCCAACCGGAGAACAGGCAACGGTTTATTGATAATCTGAACCGGTTAGAACTCCTTCAGACCTCCTTCGGACAGGCTTTAAATGAAACTGACTTTGGCTATTTCAATAAAATACACCTCTCTAACCTGGGAGACTGGTCAGATGAAACGGATTTTAACCGGATATTGGACCAACTCAAAGCGAAGTGCCAACCCGGCTCCCTGATTTGCAATCGCTATTTGCAGAAAAATCATTTTGCATCCGGCCCTAAACCGGGATGGGGCATTGACGAGAATCTATCAGCATTGGCCCAACGCAAAGACCGCTTTCCCTTTTATGGGATTGTGGCGTTGAGGTTGGTGTGACGATAGCGTTCAGCAGCTTCATCCGCTTGCCGCGTTTAAATATCCCCCACAATTATATTCTTTCGTTTTTTTGCAATCCGGCAAGCGGCTTATAGCCGCTACCCGGCGTGGGGTGATAAATCTCAGACATGTATGGCCAATTGCTATTTGTATTATGATAGTTATTGGAGCTTCGGTTCTTCTGCTTCGTTGTCATACAGTTGCAAACTGTATATATTATATCTCATGTCGAAATGGTTCATCAATAATTACCCTATAAATAACAAATAGTTGACCTATTCCGAAAGATTCAATTTTATTTTTGCATCATAACAAATCGAAATATATAATGAGACACAACCTTCTACTTATCACAGCAGCTCTGTTGTTTGGCATTTCCGTTTTTGCAAAAAATAAAACTCTCAAAGCCGACATAGTTGTAGCATTAGACGGAAGCGGTAATTTTACCAAAATACAGGACGCAATCGATGCGGTTCCCTCCAACAGCGAAAAACGCACGGTCATTTTCATAAAAAAAGGAATATACAATACCGAGAAGCTTGTGGTTCCCCAGGACAAGAAAAACATTACGATGATCGGCGAAAGTCGCGATGAAACGATGATCAGTTATCACATCTACGACTGCAAAGAGGGCGGACTGAATAACAAATGTCCGGCTGAAGATGCGGCCAAATGGAGCAAACTGATCATGCAAACCTCCGCCACGATAGCCTTGCTGGGAGATGGATTTCAGGCGCAAAACCTGACCTTCAGCAATACCGCCGGCCCGGTGGGACAGGCTCCGGCCTTGGTGATCGATTCGGATAAAAACATTTTTGTCAATTGCAGCTTCAAAAGCTATCAGGATACCATCTATTTCCGCAAGCTGGGTAAACGCAGCTATTTCGCCAACTGCCTGATTGAAGGCCGTACCGATTATATCTACGGCTCGGGCATTGTCTATTTCGAGGCTTGTGAGATCCACAGTTTCGGTGGCGGATGGATCACTGCTCCTTCCACCCCGCCAAACCAGCCATACGGATTTATTTTTAATAAATGCCGCCTCACCTATGCATCGGGAAGTCCGCGGACAGGTGACGACGGCAATAAAATCGCGTTGGGACGCCCCTGGCATTTCTTTCCCAAAGTGGCCTGGATCAAATGCAACATGTGCAAAGAAATCGATCCACTCGGCTGGCCTACCACATGGCGCATGGACTATGCAGCCACCAGCGCCGATCTTCATCTCTACGAATACAAAAACATCGGACCGGGAGCCGACATGAGCAATCGGGCTAAATGGGTGGGCATCCGCGCACTGAGCGATCAGGAGGCCCGGGATTATACACTCGAAAAAGTAATGGCCGGTAATGACAAGTGGAATCCATATGCTACACTTTCTTTAAAGAATAAATAAAGAATCAGATTACCTCAGCGATAACCTCTGTGGCCTGACGTTGGTCGGTCACACTGTTAGACCCCAGCACACTGTTAAAAGCCTGCTCGATACCGGCTTTGTGAGTGTTGAAATACTCCAGCGTCCACAACGGACGGTTGGCGGTTAGGATCTTCGGACAATTGATAGCATTGCCGGTTACAATAGCGCAGATTGTCAACATATCTGCACCACTGCTCGAGAAAATACGTTTTGTTGTACTCAATGAATATATTTTGGTTACTGTTCAATAGCATCCATTGTATTATTTCCTTCTAATCTAAATGCGTGCCAAGCTAAATTTTTGTTGCGTTTGATGAAACACATTCGATAATTTGTTGTGGAGATTGGGGATTATTTCTTAGTTTTTGAATAAAAATCAACGGTGAAGGGTTTCTTACGATGTTTTTTATCTCAAAATTGCTGAAATTAGGGGTGTTGACGGATTTTGTTTTGTGAAAACCTGTCAGGTTGAGCGCAGCGGGAACTTGTGCTGGAAACCAGAGCAGCCTATGACTGTAAACATTGAGAATGTTGGTTGAAGATATTCAGTTTGAAAACTGAAACTGTTTTGAGTCCAAGTCCCCGCTGCGCTCAGACTTGAACTAGGTGCTGAAGTGCTGATTCGGGAGACTTGGAAGAAGAGGAGGGACTTGTGCTGAATTGAAAATCAGCGCAGCTAAAACCATAGCAGTCTCAGACTGTGAATATCGGAAATGGAAGTCTGTCTTGAAGATATTCAGTTTGAAAACTGAAACTGTTTGGAGTCCAAGTCTCCGCTTTGCTCAGACTCTTGAACTAGGTGCTGAGTCTGATTGGGGAGACTTGGAAGAAGAGTGGCTAGTTTTATAGTCAGTTGCTGTTTTTGTAATACTCGCACAATGAGGTGTTTAATTCTGAAAAGAACGGACTGGCTCCATTGTGAGGTAGTTGCTTTTGATTAAACCCAACTTTCAAGACGATTGGACGTTTATTATCTTTCGGCACATAGAATTTTGCCCAAACGATATTATTTGGCACTAGACTATTTGTCTTTTCAAATTTAGAGTTTAATATTTTAGTCAATTGCTCACTATCCTCACTATATAGCACGAATTCAGATGAATTCATAATCATCTCATTTTCTGACTTTACATTTCCATACAATGCTATGTACAAACTAGAGTTTTTTTCTATAGCCATTTTTAGCCCATCATCAAAAGATGATTTATCCATATGCACAAATAGGGTTTGAGCGTATGTTTGATTACTTTTCATTCTCTTATCTAGTAGCTTTTGTAGATTTATTTTCTTTTCAAATCTATCGCTTTCAAATGTAAGCGAGGGTTGGGCATTTAAGAGTGAGAGACTTAACAAAAGTGTGACTCCAACAGGAATAACTAACCAAAGGAAGTTCCTGGATTTTTTTTCTTGATTTGCATTCATGATTTGCATTCTTTTTTTAATTGTTGAACTGCTAAAATTTAAGGAGAAGCCCACGAGAGATGATTCTTCAATCTGATCAATAAGCAGTTTCTGATACTTTAGCTTATTGACTCCAGTTCTTAAAACTC
Organism: Bacteroidota bacterium; assembly: GCA_030706585.1. Taxonomy (GTDB): domain Bacteria; phylum Bacteroidota; class Bacteroidia; order Bacteroidales; family UBA7332; genus CAXXIC01. Next base: position 11,430 of record JAUZOF010000014.1, on the reverse strand, counting down.
CCTCGTCTGCTAAAAACTCATGTACCAACTTTAATGATTTTCGTAACATCCAGACAAATGGATTGAACCACATTACGGCCGATAATAGTTCAATTAAGAGGACATCAAAAGAATGATATTGTTGTGAATGAATTTTTTCGTGTTCAAGTATCTGATTGTAAGATTCTGGTGTACATATGCCTTTGTTGATGAAAATCCAACCAAAGAAAGTGAAGTGAGTCTGTTGTTTATTTAAATTGACAATTCTGAAATTACACTCCTTGGTCTTTGAACTTGAAATAAATAGCTTAATAGCAAATACTATTTGTGATATAATTCTTACCAATAGCAATAGGACTATAACATAGTATAAATATGCGATCACTTGTCCCCAATGGATTGAGGTTGCTTTATTGGGGGGATATGACTGATAAACATTAACCTGTATTGTATTTGTAGGTTTTATAACTCTATCGTTTCGAGTTGTCATATTATTGATTTGAGAAGCTGTATTTCGAGCTAATTTCATGCATTGAGAATTTATATTCTTGGGAATGAAGGTGTCCTCAATTTGAAATTTATTGAAAGGCAAAATACAGGTCATCAGCATTGAGAGAATCAAGTAATATCTCATTTGCTTGAAATGAGTACTGTTTCTGTAAACTGTCAAATACGCAATATAAAAGACAGAGAGACAAATAGATGATATTATCAAATAGTTGAATAGTGTCATTTTGATTTTTGTTTTAAAATTTCCTCTTCCAGAAGTTGCTTTAATTCTTCCAGTTCACTTACGCTTACATCTTTGTTTTTCACGAAACAGGAGATCATTTGATTTAATGAACCATTAAACAAACTCTTGAAAGTGTCTTTTATTAAGTGTTGTGCATATTCTGATTTTGTGACTATTGGATAGTAAACATTCGTTTTTCCATATGTTTTGTGATCAATATATCCTTTTGACTCCAAGACTTTAATAACTGTAGCTACAGTATTGTATGCCGGTTTAGGCTCCTTCAAAACATCTAATACGTCGCTAACAGCTCCGTTATTTATTTGCCATAATGCTTTAAGAATTTCTTCTTGTGCTTTAGTGATTTCTTTCATCGTTCTATGATTTCATAAATACATATTGCAAATATATGAATTTGTTTTGAATTATATACTATAAATGTAGTATATATTTCGTGTTGAGTTTTTAATCGCATAAGTATTTGATTTTATACCTGTTAATCGATAATGTTTAAGCCGTGTTATTCTTTCATCTTCCCTCTTTTGCGTAAGTATAAATACTTGAACTAGGTACTGAGTAGTTATTCGGAAGGCTTGGAAGAAGGGAGCGCCCTGTAGGGGCAAAATAATATATTGGCCTTTCAGGCCGCTGGTTTCGCCGGTGGATATATTGACCCAAGGCGTTGCCGTTGGGCTGAGATATGGGGCCACTGCGTGGCGGAAGAAGAATGCGATTGCACCTTTGGGGTTGGATTCGCTTTAATATTGTAAGAAATATAGCCCAAAGAATAACAGAATCATAGACTATTTTGACACCCGATACCAATTCTTGTCGAGTTGTACTACAGATGAGTACCATGATTTCATATCCTTTAATTCATCAGCGTCATTTGTATAAACGAACGCTGAACAATGGTCAATGAATCCTCTATCGATGTAAAACATAACTGTAAGAAGTCCCTTCTTACTTTTTGAAATTTCAATCTCATTACCACCATTCGATATAGGCGGAAAATTCCAGCTTTCTAACTTTGTATCACGAATTTCTCCCTTTCTTATTTTCATGATGATTTCCTCTCTTGAGCTACGTCTTAATGTCCAGTCTATCTTTTCCATGGTTTTAGGGCCATAGAAAAAGGATAAAGCTCCAATAAAAAAGGTTGCCCATAGCCGACATTTATATGCGATTGTTTGAAGTGGGCCATCATTCTTTATTAAGGGCGCAAAAAGTTTTATTGTTAACCCCAATCCAACTATTGAATAAAATCCTATTTGGAAAAGTGATAGCATTCCAGTTGTAAAGTAATAAAATAAAGGAGCTTGAATAATAGCCATTATCAAAGCTATAATTGACAACGTATAATGTTTTGTCGATTGTATAGACTTATTTAAAGGTTCCATTTTGTTTATAGGATTTATTATTGATGTGATGCAAAGCTAATAAAAGTATTAACAAATATCAGGGTGACCACAGGCACTCCGATAAATCCTCCCCCCGAAAATCATACAAATCCCTGTATTCCCGTTTCCCAAAAAATAAAACCGCAAAATACTGTACGCGATTGTCGTCAAAAATCACAACATTTGCTTGTCAAAAAATAAGCAACCATGAAGAAGACTACGGCAATCATCCTGATGCTGGTGCTGGCACTCAGCGCAAGTGCAGCACAAATAACCAATCCGGTGAAAGTTTCCGATGCGGGCAAAGAGGTCACGCTCTCCAACGGAATGGTGGAATTTACCTTCGAGAAGAAGGGCGCCACGCTGACCGCCATCAAACAGGCGGGACAAGACCTGCTCGGCGGCTACGGTCGCGGCTACCTGATGGGGCCGGGCTTTTCGATGTCACCCTCCACCTACAAACTGGTGCGCCAGACACCCGGTCTGGCCGAAATCTCCTTCACCCACGAGGCGGCCAACGGCTACTTCTTCGAATTGCACTACGTGTTGCTATCGGGCGAAAGCGGCATCTATTGCTACCTCGAACAGTATCACCACGCGGGCTCACCTGACGGCGGCTTCGGACAAATCCGCTGGGGATTGCGGGCCGACTCCACGCTCTACGACTACCACCTGGTGCGCGACAACATCCAGGGGCCGATGCCCACCTTTGCTGACTTCAAAAAGAAAATACAGGACTGGACCTACCAGCTCCCCGACAGCAGCTACTACACCAAATACGATTACGCCGACTACATTGAAGGCCGCCACGTGCATGGCTATGCCGGACAGAAATCGGGCAAGGGACTCTTCGTCATCCAGGCGAGCCACGAGTACCTGAACGGCGGCCCCACCAAGCAATTCAACACCGTACATACCACGCCGTTTATGATTATGATGTTCCAGTGCGACCACTTCCTGCTCGACAAGAAGCAAGGCGACGGCCCCATCAGCGGCGAGTGGCAGAAGCTGGGCGGTCCGTTTTTCCTCTATGTGAATTCGGGTAAAAACATCGCCGACATCTGGAGCGACGCCAAGCGCAAAGCCGATGAAGAGGTGGCGAAGTGGCCCTACAAATGGATGGAACATCCCGACTATCCGTTGCAACGCGGAACCGTAACCGGACAATTGCAAGTGACCGGCGCTTCGGCAGCCAATGCGCACATCATCCTCGCTGCTCCCGGTGTGGACTGGCAAGCGCAATCGCACGGATACATCTTCGCCGTGCGTGCCGATAAGGAGGGGAACTTCGCGATTCCGAATATCCGTCCCGGCAAATACAGCTTGTATGCCTTTACCGATAACGTTACCGAAGAGTTTTGTAAAAACGATATAGATGTGAAAGCCAATCAGACCGTTGCCTTGAATAAAGTCGTCTGGACTCCGAAACAAAACGGCACCAAGCTCTGGCAAATCGGCGTGGCCGACCGCACCACCCGCGGCTTCAAGCTGAGCGACCACAAGCGCTATTACGGCGTCTTCAACGATGTACCGGCTGACCTCACTTACACCGTGGGCAAAAGCAAGGATTCAGAAGATTGGTACTATGCCCAGACCAAACCGGGCAGTTGGAAGGTGAAGTTCAACCTGGATAAAGCATCTTCCGGGGAAGGCGTGCTGACGTTAGGCATTGCCGGTTCTGCTAAGAATCCGACTCTGGAGATTGAGGTGAACGGCACCAAAGTGGGTTCGTATAACTTCGGCAACGACCACACCGTATATCGTTCCTCCATTCTCGGAGGCTATTACCAGCAACAAGAGGTGCGCTTCCCGGCATCGCTGCTCAAAGCGGGTGAAAACATCATCTCCTTCCGTCTGCCCAACGTGAAGAATGGCGGCGGCATCATGTATGATGTGGTTAAGCTGGAGGTGAGTGGGAAGAATTAAACGCAAAGACACGCAAAATTTTTGAACCAAGAAAATGCCCGGAGCATTTACGCTCCGGGCATTTTTTACTTATTGATGATTTGTTTTTCCCATTCTAAAATGGCAGCTTTTCGTTCGGAGCCCCAATGGTATTGGCCGATAGCTCCGGATGCCGTAATGATTCGATGACACGGTATCAGCAACGAAACCGGATTGTCACCCACCGCACTTCCTACCGCACGAAATGCGTTTGGATGCCCGACTTGAATTGAAATATTCCCATAGTTACTGACTTCACCCATCGGTACGTGGAGTAATGCCTCCCAAACCTGCATTTGGAAAGCGGTGCCTTTGATGTGTAGCGGAATTGGTTCGGAAGGAGTCTGTTTTTCATCAAAAAAGGCCAATGCTTTCTCCTGCATATCGTCCTTTTGTTCTGAAAAATTTGCTTCCGGATAAAGGTTTTTCATCTCCTGTACCACATCTCCTTCTTTATAATCAAACCCCAGATAGCAGATGCCTTTTTCAGTAGCAGCAATTACGATTTTGCCAAATGGAGTTTCGTAAAATGAATATCGGATAGAGAGGGTAGAACAATCGTTCCGGAGTTCATCCGGAGTCATTCTGACTATCTGGAAATGATTGTATTGTAACATTTATCAGTCGCTTTAGGGATATGCTTAAAGAAAATCGTTTCTGCAAATATAAGCAACAATCATCTGAAACCTGCTGAAGGTTATCATTTTGATTCATTTAGGTAGATAATCTGGTAAAAAAGGTGGTACTGATTAAACTTATAGGCAATTTTAAGCTCATATATTGTGATGCAAATTTCAGAATGTGTTCTTTTGCATCCGCAAGTCTTGAATTTGATTAACCTCACACAACGATAATACAATGAACAAAGCAAAAACTCTTCTTCTGTTTGTGCTGGTATTCACAGCCTCTGTGATGGCTCAGAAAAAAATCTCTCCTCTTGTCCGTTCGGTAGTGACTGATTTTGTCAAATACAACAAAGCGATTTATCCCGAAAAGATTTATCTGCAAACCGATAAACCGTATTACAGCGCCGGTGAGCAAATCTGGTTCAAAGGATTTCTGGTGGATGGAATTGACCACAAGCCGGTTTCTCTGAGCAACTATATTTATGTGGAACTGGTGAGCAAATCCGATACGGCAGTACAGCGGGTCAAAGTGCGTAAAGCCAATGATTTTGCCGGTTATTTTAAACTGCCGGCGACCATGCCCGAAGGCAATTATATGCTCAGGGCATATACCAATGCAATGCGTGGTTCGGGTGAGGATTTCTTCTCCAAAAAAAATATCTTCATCGGGAATACCATTGACGATGACGTGAATTGCACAATCTCCTATTCCCAGCCTCAGAATGGAAAAGTCATTGCCTCCATTACTTTTAAGAACAAAAATAAATACCCGATACCCGGTAAGACCGTTGTCTCCAAAGTGACCAGCGCTCCCAATGTGCGCAAGAGTTTCCAGGCGTTGACAAACGGAGAGGGAAAGGTCTCGGTCGCTATCCCGTTGGATAATCTTACAGCAAAGAAGAGCGTGGAGATTTCGGTCAATGACCCTTCCCTGAAGATTAAAAGAACCTTTTTCTGCCCACCATTTACGCAGGATTTTGATGTGCAGTTTTTCCCTGAAGGAGGGAGCCTGATTGAAAATATCCCGCAATCTGTTGCATTCAAAGCCATTGGTTCGGATGGATTGTCGGTTGAGGTGAGCGGTACGGTTTACAACAGCAAGAATGAAGAACAGGTGGAATTTGCCTCGGCATACAAAGGAATGGGTAAATTGTTGCTTTCGGCAGAACCCGGACAAACTTACTATGCCAAAGTAAAAACCGCAAGCGGACTTGAAAAGCGAGTTGAATTACCACGTGCCGTTTCTCAGGGAGTAACCATCCAGATGGGACAAAACCACAGTAAGATTGTCTATCAGATTATTAACCAGACCAACCTACCGCTACAATCGCTTTACCTTTTGGTGCATTGCCGTGGAAAGGTGCTGGTAATGCGTCAACTGGATAGTCTTTCGGTCAACGGGGTATTTAACGCGGCAGAGTTGCCGAACGGGATTATTTCATTTTCCGTCGTAGATTCATTGAAAAACCATCTTTGCGAACGGGTTGCTTTTTGTAAAAACGGACTGATGCCTCAGGTCTCAATGACGAGTGATAAACCGACCTATGGCCGCAGGGCAAAGGTAAATCTCGAATTTAAAGTGCTGAATAAAATGGGAGACCCGGCTGCCGGAAATTACGCGGTCAGCGTAACAGACAGCAAGACGGTTGCTTTGGATACTTTGTCTGACAATATTCTGAGTTCGTTACTTTTATCTTCTGATATCAAAGGTTATATCGAAGATCCGGCTTACTACTTTTCAGGCAACACACCTCAGGTTACTGAAGCGCTTGATCTGTTGATGATGACTCAGGGATGGAAACGGTTTAATACAGCCGATATCCTGAAGGGTAAATTTAAAACGCCGGAATACTACATCGAAGTAGGGCAAACCCTGAGTGGCAAAGTAGTTAATCTCATAGGAAAACCTTCTAAAAATGCTGATATATTCGTCTTTGCACCAACCATTCGTGGGATGAATTTCACCAAATCAGACAGCCTGGGAAACTATCTTTTACAAGGAATAGAATTCCCTGACAGTACACGCTTTATCCTGAAGGCAAACCGCAAAAAAGGGTTACCCGGCATCGAGATTATCCCCGATAAGGAAAGTTTTCCAACAGCACACATGTTTATCCCCGATATGCAGACCCGTATTAAAGCCCAATTGGCCGAATACCTGAATGTCAATAAGGAGAAATATTATCTCGAAGGAGGAATGCGGGTTTATAACCTGGGAGAAGTTACGGTTGAGGGAAAACGTAAATCGACAGTGGATCAATATCCTAATGTGCCGACCAGTATGGCGGATTATACCCTTTCGGGAGAGCGGTTGGCGGAGCAAGCCGGGATGACCATCTTTGACCTTTTGATGAGTGTTCCCGGAGTGCAAGTGAATGGTGAAAATGTATCTATACGAAACAGTCCCAATGAACCGACTTATTATCTGGATGGTGTGAAGCAGTTTGATAAAGACCAGGTTTCCTACCTGACAGCGTTGGATATCGAAAGTATCTCGGTGTTTAAAGGCGCTTCCACAGCCATGTTTGGTATGGATGGCGGTAGCGGGGTGATTTCCATTATCCTGAAAAAAGGCTATGAGCGAAAAACAGAAGCTTCTCCAAGTATTGGAGTTTCCTCTCCATTGGGGTATCAGAAACACATGGAGTTTTATGTGCCGAAATACGACGTGGATAGTGTCCGAAACAGTAAAGCGGACGATTTACGCACTACAATATATTGGAACCCGAGTGTGAAAACTGACTCTACCGGAATGGTAAAAGTGAGCTTCTTTACCGCCGACAAGGTCAATGATTATAACGTAATTCTCGAAGGAATTACCCAAAACGGTGAGATTTGCCGTTACCGTGGGGAATTGAGAAGAGAAGGATATTGAGTTTTTTCATAGTTTAAATTCCGAATGAGGCTGTAGTCTGTAATGGACGCAGCCTCATTTCTTTTTCACCGGCACCCAAATCTCCTCTTCCGATTCCGGATCGTTGTTCTTGTATTTCTCTCCAAGCAAATCGAAATGGGGGCGGCTGTTATCCAACTCATACTCCGATGCAGGCAGCCATTCGAAGAAAATATATTTGAAAAACGGAGGGAATGATGCGACATCTCCTTTGTATAAAAAGACCGCGTAAAGCCCGCCTTCAAGCGTAACTGGCTCCATACCTTCGGGGATTTGGGCAAAATCGGAAACTTCGACCGCAGCCCATTTTGCAAATTCAGTCTCTGGCGTAAATTGGTTAAAATCAAGTGACGCGTTATATACCTGCAAGCAATACAGTTCATTCGCCATAATGTTCTTAATCCCTTTTCGTTGAGGCATAAAACTACGCCATAACTCAAAAGTCTTGTCATTCGCGATGGACATCCGGATGGATTTGCCTACCAGTTTTTTCTCGGGAAGGATTTCTATGCGTGGGGTCATAATTTTAGAACTTTACTGGTGCGAATTTACCCAAAATAATTCTTGTGGCATTTTATCTGTTAAGATAGAGCGAAAAAACGAACAAAATAGTCGTTTGAAAGCTTTTAAAGTCAATGGATTAATTTCACAACTATGGATTACTATTTCAGCAAAACAGTCAGTGCATCGTATGACGAGGCCATCCGACGTACAACAGAAGCTCTACAGAGTGAAGGATTTGGAGTGATCTCAGAGATTAAAATGCACGATAAGCTGAAAGAGAAACTGAATGTAGATTTTAAGAAATATACGATTTTGGGCGCTTGCAACCCACCGTTTGCTTATAAAGCATTACAAGCTGAAGATAAAATCGGGACGATGTTGCCTTGTAATGTGCTGGTTATTGAACAAGCGCCCGGAGAAATTGAGATTGCAGCTGTCAATCCGATAGCTTCCATGATGGCAATTACCAATCCGGCATTGGGCGAAGTTGCTCTATTGGTAACCGACAGGCTCCAACGGGTGATTGCCAGTCTGTAGGTAGCTTATTAAAAAAAAACTTAAGTTAGTACCCTTCGTGAAAGCGAAGGGTATTTTGTTTCTTTCTATTAGGGAAAAATATCTATCTTAGCGCCCGTAAATCAATCCGATACAAATTTACGTTATGCAATATTCATCCAAATACCTCGGTAATCTGCTCCACAAATCCGGCAAGGGTTTGTATGAGTGCTGGATGATTTAGCCCTTTCTTTCTTCTTTCGGTCGTTTATTTACATGACGACTTCTTTAAAGCACCTGTCACAGTTGCTTTCCCAGATTAATTTTTCATTCTTCATTATCTTCATTTTTCAATAGAATATGAACGGTATCGTATTTGATATCAAACGTTTTGCCGTACACGATGGTCCAGGCATCCGTACCACTGTGTTTCTCAAAGGTTGTCCGCTGTCATGCCGATGGTGCCACAATCCCGAAAGCATGAGCGCTGAAATCTGCTCATTTCCCAAAACGGTTCGCATCGGGGACAAAACCTTTACCGAAGAGGAGACTATCGGTCGTGAAATCTCTGTCAATAACCTGATGGCTGAAATCCGCAAGGAAAAGATCTTTATGGAAGAGTCCGGTGGCGGAGTGACTTTTTCGGGTGGAGAGCCGTTGCAGCAGTATGAATTCTTACTCGAAATGCTACAAGCATGTCATGCCGAAGGGATACATACCGCAGTCGATACTTCCGGTTTTGCCTCCTGGTCGGTATTGGAAAAGGTCGCTCAATACACCGATTTGTTCCTCTACGATTTGAAGCTGATAGAGGATACGGCTCACAAACATTTAACCGGTGTTTCCAACCAATTGATATTATCCAATCTGCAACGGCTACTCGAGTCCGGCGCCAACGTGAGAATCCGCATTCCTTTTGTGGAAGGGGCTACTTTTACCGATAAGAATATCGATGAAACACTGGATTTCCTCAATGCGCTGGCCATTAAACCGGAAGCCATTGACCTTCTTCCTTACCACAATACGGCATCGCATAAATATGAGCGGATGAAGATGGTGAACGAATTCGACGGAATGAAATCGTTGAATAAAGGGGAATTAACCGATGTGCGGGAACGATTCGAATCGGCAGGGTTCTCTGTGAAAATCGGGGGGTAAATGCTACACTGAATGAAAAGACGCGGCAGGCCACGTCTCTACAAATGCATACGCGGTAGGCCGCGTATCAACAGAATTGAAAATATAAATAATATGACACCAAGAATAGAAAAACTTCGTGAGCAAAGCCTCAATGCCATCAATTCTATTTCGGCAGAAAGAGGGCTTCTTATTACTGAATTTTACAAAAATCATATTGCATTCGGGGACTCTATCCCAGTGCAGCGGGCCAAATCGTTTGAATACATTCTGGCCAATAAAACCATTTGCATCAATGACCTCGAACTGATAGTGGGTGAGCGCGGTCCCGCACCGAAAGCGACTCCTACCTATCCGGAGATTACGGTTCACTCGTTACAGGATCTGGACATCCTGAACAGCCGCGAGAAGGTCTGGTTTCGTGTGGATGAAGAGACCCGTAACGCATTCGAAGAGACCATTATTCCTTTCTGGAAAGGGAAATCGAACCGCGACCGAATCATGCAGGCGATGACCACGGAATGGCATGATGCCTACGATTCCGGCATCTTTACCGAATTTATGGAGCAACGCGCTCCGGGGCACACGGTGGCCGGGTATAAGATTTTCCAAAAGGGAATGATAGATATCATCGCCGACATCGAAGAGAGCATGGCTTCACTTGATTGGGTGAACGACCCGCAGGCATTTGACAAAATGGAAGAGCTGAAGGGGATGAAGATTGTGGCCAATGCCATCGTGATGTTTGCCAATCGTCATGCCGATAAGCTGGAAGAGCTGGCGAAAGCAGAGATGGATGAAACCCGAAAAGCTGAATTGCACGAAATGGCACGCGTTTGCCGCCGAGTACCGGCAAATGCACCGCAGACGTTCCACGAGGTGTTGCAGCATTACTGGTTTGTGCATCTTGGAGTGGTGACGGAGCTCAATCCGTGGGACTCCTTCAATCCGGGACGACTAGACCAACACCTTTATCCGTTTTACCAAAAAGAGACGAAAGCCGGAACATTAACCCGCGACCAGGCGGTTGAATTGCTTGAGTCCTTCTGGGTGAAATTCAATAACCATCCCGCTCCTCCGAAGGTGGGCATCACGGCGCTCGAAAGTAATACTTATACTGATTTTGCCCTGATCAATCTGGGCGGTTTGAAACCCGACGGAACAGATGCCGTCAACGAGATGTCATACATCCTGCTCGATGTGATCGAAGAGATGCGCCTGTTGCAGCCTAGTTCGATGGTGCAGTTGAGTAAATTGAATCCCGACAGCTTTATCGACCGTGCTGTGAAAATCACCAAGACCGGATTTGGTCAACCTTCTATTTTCAACACCGATGCCATTGTCAAGGAACTGACCGCTCAGGGTAAAAGCGTGGAAGACGCCCGTAACGGAGGTGCCAGCGGTTGCGTGGAGAGCGGCGCTTTCGGTACGGAGAGCTACATCCTGTGCGGATATTTCAACCTGCCGAAGATTTTGGAGTTGACCTTGCATGACGGTTTCGATACCCGTACGGGCAAGCAAATCGGTCTTCACACAGGCAAACCGGAGATGTTCAAAACGTACGCTGACTTACTGGCCGCTTTCAAGGCACAGGTGGAGCATTTCCTCCGCATCAAAATCATCGGCAACAATACCATCGAGAAGATATTCATGACTCATATCCCGACGCCGTTCCTTTCGCTGATTATTGACGATTGTGTGGCTAAAGGAATGGACTAT
>JAUZOF010000139.1 GCA_030706585.1 Bacteroidota bacterium | reverse complement strand
TAGAAATCGTTGCAGAAAGAGTCCGCCTGAGAGGTCTGGTTTATGGAGAACATAAAAATATTGATGCCGAAAAGGTGAAAGAAATCATGAAACTGGCCTTGTGAGTTATGTATCATAAAAAAACGCTAAGGGTAAGCCCTTAGCGTTTTTTTATGATGAGTTGCTCTCCTTTTCGTTGAAGAGACGATATAGCCGTAGCTTTAAGCTGAACAGAAGATGCTGAGGACGCTGATTTTGTTGATGAAACTAAACCCATTTTCTGTAAAACCTTATTCAGCAACAATTCATTTGTGTCACCTAATGGCAGATAGTCATTAATATCATCAAATTCATTAAATTCCACTTCAGGAGAAAAACCACTTGAATAGTTCGACTGCAACAAGCTATTATAAATCTTAATCGTAATCGGGTGTAGCGTATAATTGTATTTCGAGCTGGTCACTTCAAATGAACCCATATTTTTACCGACTGTTGTATCTCCGACTAATGTCACCGGTATATAAGGCTTCATGGAATTTATCAATAATTCACTGGCCGATGCTGTGAATTGGCTGCAAATAACATATAGCTGTTGTTGATTAATATTGTACGAGCCTATCTCTGAAGAACCAAGGAAGTAGTCTTTATTACCTGTATATACTTTGGATAATTTATCATTATACTCTTCCACCGACATCAAACTACCCAATTTGGCGGATGGAAGGATCATACTTGTCAATAGTTGACAAGAACTCAAATACCCCCCGCCATTAAATCGAAGATCCACAATAAATTTACTAACGCCATTGCTTTTGAATTTGGCAAACACACTTTTCAGTTCATTATCGTAAGTCTTATCGTCAAATCCGGTCGGTCCGGTTGTAAAGCTATTATAAACCAGGTAACCTACCTTGGTGTTGTTGATGGTGTAGGTTGTGTCGAGGAAAATCGGATTATCTTCCACTGTAGTAGCTGGCAAAAGAGACAGAGTCGAACCGATATTTAATTTCTGGGTTGGAGTATTATAAGTAAGCATCGTCAACGAAACCGCTCCTCCCGAAGTTAGCTGACTGTAATTGGATGCCATAATATTATTTCCATTAATCTTATAAATCCAGTTACCCCGTTTTAGTCCTGATTTTGCAGCCGGAGAGTTAGGCTGAACATATAAGATTCGGGCGGTATAAGTGGATGACGATAGCGGATACAAAATGAATTCAAATCCATACGATGTCGAAATTGTAGAGGATTTGGTCGTTGTAGTATTCGTCTTTTCTATATATGAAAAATAATATCCATGCCGTTCTTCCTGGGTGGAACGCAGAGAGTTAAAGAAAGTCTGAGGATCCTGATTGTAGTTCAGTGAAGCTGAGTCCGGCAGGCTTTTATAAAATAGATAATCCAATTTCATTGCACTGTAAATCCATTGATTGGCCAGCGCCGTATCACTAAGTTGAACTGAAGTCGATGAATCTGAGCTTAAAGCTGGTTCATCTTCTTTACAAGCTGAGAAATTCCATAAAACTATTAGCAACAATAATGGGAGCAGTAATCTTTTCATAAAACGATATTCAATAAGTCGACAAATATAAGCATTGAAGCTTACGTAAAATGCTTCTCGCAGGACTAATTATTTTTAAATCAATCAATCTCACGATTAATCAATACCGAAAGAAAAATAATACACCCTAACGTTTAAGCGGTCGGTTTATCCTCAATATCGAATCTTTAATCATATTTAAATCAAAGGGGATTATTATGGTCCCCCTCTGGACACTTCTTCGACTTTGGTGGAAACTTATGAAGTATCAGTGCGTACTATTATTTCAACAGTGAACACTGAAGAAACTTCGGTGTTCACTGTTATTTCATTAGTGCGCACTGTAGCAACTTCAGTGGACACTCCAACGCCAACAGTTCGCACTGATTATACTACAGTGCGAACTGTTGGAAAAAAAGTATGCACTATTTGTACAACAGTGTACACTGTAGCAATAAAAGTATACACTGTAGCATCAATAGTCATAAATGATATTGAATAAGTAAGACGCAGAAGTGTATCCACAGCCCTATTCCACAAAATCCTTTAAATGAATAAAATAGCTTCTAAAGCCATCTCTGAACGCTATTCGTTTGTAATATTCTTTGGATATATTTGTAGTCCAAATCAATATTATAGCTACAAATGAAACACTACAGACAAAAAAGCATCCGCTTTTGCCTGATCATTACTTTACTAAGCATCTTATTCACTCCTACCCTTTTTGCGGGTGAAAATGAAAATAATACGACGGCCAGTGCCGATGAGACACATGGCCTTTACCTCTCAGGTTGGGCGGCAGGACAGGATTCTACCCTGCAACACTTCATTGACCTGGCTAACCGTACAGAAATCAACGCCTATGTGATCGATGTCAAAGAAGATGACGGATTGGTCAGTTATCCATCGTCAGTACAACAGGTGAAACAATTAAAAACATGGACCAGAAAATTTGATCCGGTTCATATTATCTCTGAGTTGCATAAAAATCATATCCGTGCCATCGCACGTATCGTTTGTTTTAAGGACCCTGTTCTTCCGAAAAAACGACCCGACCTGGCAATGAAAAACAAGAAAGGCGGCAACTGGAAAGACAACGACGGTCAATCCTGGCTTAATCCATACAATAAAGAAACCTGGAATTATCTGGTGAACATAGCCAAAGAAGCCGTTAAACTGGGATTTGATGAGATCCAGTTTGACTATGTGCGTTTTACCAACTCGGGGAATATGAAAACCGTGGACTACGGTCCCACCCGCCCGCCTAAATACGAAGCTATTAACGGATTCCTGGCTTATGCCCGTGAGCAAATGCCCAACGTCACTATCTCTGCCGATGTATTTGGAATCATTTGCGAAAGTCCGGCTGATGAAGAAGGCATCGGTCAGTACCTGGAGTTAATCGGTAAGAATGTCGATTATCTCTCCCCGATGGTCTATCCTTCGCATTATGGATTGGGGCAGTCCGTAAACGGTGTCTCTTTTGACAAACCGGACTTTGAGCCTTATGGTGTGGTATATAATGCCATTGCCAAAGCCAAAGACCGTGTAAGTGTGGTGAAAAACTACCGGGCTAAATTCCGCCCCTGGTTACAGGACTTTACGGCAAGTTATATCGGGGAAGGAAATTACCAAACCTACGGCCCGGAGCAGGTAAGACAACAAATCGAAGCGGTTTATAAAAACGGATACAAGGGCTGGATATTCTGGAACATCAACAGCCAGTACTCAGAGGCCGCATTTTTGCCTAAAAACAACAGTCAGAATAAAGGAAACCTGACTCAGAAATAAATTTGCACCTACCTGACAGGTTTTTAAAACCTGTCAGGTCTGGGATATACCAACAAAAAAAGCTGTTTCAGTATTACCTGAAACAGCTTTTTTTGTGTAGGATAAATCTTACTTCACTAATTTCCTCAACTGGTCGGGCGTAATATTTTTCGCCACGATTACGCCATTCGGGTCAATCAGGTAATTCATAAAACCTTTTGATAACCGATAGGCTTTGTACACTTCGGAATTCTCTCCTCCGGCAACCAGATATTGGTTGGTAGGATCAATTCCATAGGTTCGAACAGTCTCCCTGAACACGACCTCCTGTGGGTCTAAAGAGAGGGATACCATGCGAACACGGTCAGAATAGTGTTCTCTAACCGAGTTATTCATCAGCAGATTGTTCGTGCGGGAAGGGGCGTCATAAACAGCCCAGAATTGAACAACGAGATACTCCCCGTGAAGATCTGCCAACAAATCATTTCCTGTTTTATCGATCCGGATCGCCGGGGCAGTACTGCCGGGTGATAAACCTACTCCGGGACGGGTGTCTTTTCCCACATAAGCGGTGGCCGGAATGAAGATCAATAACGCAAGAAACAGACTTTTGAAAGAACGCATATTGGTTGATTTTTGGTTTAACACTAAGCCTCTCTCAGCATTAACAATCCCAAGAGAAACCCCGCAGATTTTCTGCAGTAAGAATGGCTAAAATGCTATATTTTAGCCGCTTCTCTGTGAATCAACTAACACAAATATAGGTCTCTAGTGTTAAAACACCAAATCTCCCTTTAATTTTCTTTCATAATCGGGGCTTTTTTCGGCTTTTTTCCGATTCTCACCCCGACGATTTACATTTTTACACAATAAAATCGACCCCTGCGCGGCTATCTTTCACTGCTCCAATCACTTGCGCAACAGCAACGTGTTCAGGGTGCTTTGCATAGACCTCAACATCCTCCATTTTTTCAAATTCTGACACCAGTACAAAGTCATAAATTTCAGCCGGATTGGCGTTAATTCCGACCTTCATGCTTTTCAATACTTCAATTTTATCTACCAGAGCTTCCAAACCGGTTTTGATCTCTGCCAGCTTAGCCGCTTTGGCTTCAGGAGTGTCAAACGCTACGAGTTTGAACATTACGATGTGCTTTACCATAATTTGATTTGCTTATTGAGTTTAAAACTATTTACTGCTAAATGCGGTGCAAATCAACAAAAAAAAGCCGAGACTGGAAAACCCGCCATTCAACCTACCTTATTATAGGTAGGAAAATCACCTTTTCCGGGGATTGATTGCAGTGAGGAAAATGCCCAACTTTGCATCGTGAATGGATAAATGATTTTAGTAACTTTGCCAGCCGATTGGCACACAGATAACACAGATCAGACGGATTTTTGCAGAGAAATGGATAATCTGTGAAAATCCGTGTTGTGAAACATCCGTGTCATCCATGTGTCAAGACCCAACAACCCAACATCATGAACAAGTCAGATCTTCAATTTTTACCCATATCCATCAATGTCACCGGGAAGAAAATCCTGATGATTGGAGGTGGAAAAGTGGCGAGCCACAAAGCCGAAATCATGGCACGCTTCGTCACTAATGTAACCGTAATCGCTCCCGAAATCAGCGATAAAATCAGGACATTACCTTTCGAAATCATTGAAAAAGAGTATGAATCCAGCGATCTCGATGGTTACTTCCTCGTCTATGTGGTGACTGACAACCACGAGCTGAACCGCAAAATCAAGCAGGATTGCGAAGAGCGGGGTATCCTTGCCAGCGTATGCGATGCGCCGCTGTTGTGCGACTTTGTATCGCCCGCCATCCACAAAGAGGGCCATATCACCGTATCGGTTGGCTCCAATGCTCAAAACGTTTACCAGTCGGTGGACATTCGTAATCAAATCAGAGAATTATTCGAAAATGGAACTATCAAAATCAAAGAATAACGAGATTACCGGTTCGGTTACTTTAGTGGGTTTCGGCCCCGGTAATCCCGATTTGCTCACCATTGCCGGGGAGAAGGCGATTGCCGGAGCCGACATTATATTTCACGATGACCTGATCGACCAGGAATTTTTAGGAAAATACAAAGCTGATAAAGTATATGTAGGCAAACGCCGACACAAACACAGTGCCAATCAGGAGGACATTAACCAGTTGCTCCTCGATGCTGCCCTTGCCGGAAAGAAAGTGGTGCGTGTAAAAGGTGGCGACCCGATGGTATTTGCCCATGGAGGGGAAGAAATAGAACTACTGGAGAAAAATAACATCCCGGTCACGGTTATTCCGGGAATCTCAACCGGTTTGGCGGTGGCATCATTGACAAAAGTGCCCCTCACCCACCGCAATGTCTCGTCATCTGTCTCCTTCATCTCGGGACATGCGGCTGAGATTGGGTTGCCCAATACGGACACGTTGGTCTGCTACATGGTGGGATTCAACATCCACCGCATTGCAGCCAAAGCAATCGCCGAAGGCCGCGATCCACAGTCTACGGTCATGCTGGTATCCAAAGTTTCCACACCGGAGCAACAGGAGTTCTACTCCACCTTTGAGGAATTGAGCAAAGGTCCGGTCAACTACCCCACCCCTCTTATCGCAGTTATCGGTGATGTCGTGAAACTGAAACATCACGATTCTTCAACAGTTGAAAAACCGACTTACTTAGTGACCGGCACTGATGCGCATCACTATTATTCTTATGGAAAAATAGTCCACCAACCGCTGATTCACCTGGCAGCACTGGAAGACACTACGGAGCTTGACACTCATGTGCAAAATCTTCACAACTACGACTGGTTAATCTTTACCAGCCGTTTTGCCGTGAAATATTTCTTCGAATCGCTTCACCGTATGGGTAAGGATACTCGTTTCTTATGTGGCGTCAAGGTGGCTTCGTTAGGTAAAATGACATCGAATGCGATGGCGGAATACGGGATTATCCCCGATCTGACTTCAAAAGATGAAAGCTCTTACGGATTGATTGATGCGTTTAATGCGTATCAATCACAGGGTGACTCCAAGTCACCCCGTGATTCAGAGACAAAAGGTAAAATCCTCATTCCCCGTTCAGAGATTGCATTGAATGTATTACCCGAAGGTCTTACAAAGCAGGGATGGGACGTGACACCGGTTGCGGCATACCGCAACGTATTCCCCGACCACCTCGAACCACTCGACCTGAGCCTGATGGAGGGGATTATTTTCTCGTCACCTTCGTGCGTAGATAACTTCGTCCGCCTTTACGGTGAACTACCAAAGGATAAGAAGCTGATTTCACGGGGGAAACTGACGGAAGAGCGGGTGCAGTTTTATTTGGAATAACAGTAGAGACGCAAGATTTTGCGTCTCTGCTACTCATTTTCACCCAAACAGTGCGTTATTTCACCAAATCGGTGCGATAACGCACTGTTTTGCTAAGTAGACATAGCAATTCACTGCGATGACATACTGAATCGGTGCGATAACGCACCTAATTGCTACGTTCACTTAGCAATTTACTGAGATATTCCAGTGATTTGCTGCGTGATTCCACCTTTTTAGTGCGATGATGCATAAAATGCGTTCAATTACACATTTAAAGTTTGCATTATAGAAGCCATTTAAAGAGATTGGACATACTTTTCTTTGCACATCTGACTAATCAAGTAAATCACTACAAGCATTTTATGCGTTGACATAGATTCCCCTCATTTATAACTACAAATCTGTTCGATACCATCAAACAAATCTGTATTTCACCAGACTACAAACCCACCATTTTTACCCCATATACCATATTTTAGGTAGTAATATGCCCTGATTACGGGATTTTAAAGCGCTCCGAAAGTCGCGTACTTTGCACTATCGGAAATCGAAATAAAAAACCCAAACATCATATCAGGACATGAGCTACAAATTAACCCATTTGAAAGAACTGGAGGCGGAGTCGATTTTTATCCTTCGCGAAGTGGCGGCGCAATTCGAACGCCCGGTGCTTCTCTTTTCCGGCGGAAAAGATTCCATCGTAATGACGCATCTGGCCTACAAAGCCTTCTATCCGGCGGCTATACCATTTCCTCTTTTACACATCGATACGGGACATAATTTCCCCGAAACCATTGAATACCGCGATAATCTGGTGAAAAAAATCGGCGCCACTTTATTGGTCGGACTGGTGCAGGATGACATTGATGCAGGACGTTCGGTAGAAGAAAAAGGCTACAACGCCAGCCGCAACAAACTGCAAACGGTAACATTGCTCAATGCATTGGAGAAACACAAATTCGATGCGGCTCTCGGCGGTGCCCGTCGTGATGAGGAGAAAGCCCGTGCCAAAGAGCGCTTCTTTTCTCACCGTGATGAATTCGGCCAGTGGGACCCGAAGAACCAGCGCCCGGAGTTGTGGAATATCTTCAACGGAAAAAAACACCTCGGTGAGCACTTCCGCGTGTTCCCGCTCAGTAACTGGACGGAGATGGATATCTGGCAATATATCCTACAGGAAAATATTGAAATGCCAAGCCTCTACTTCACGCACGAACGCGAGGTGATTGAACGAGACGGCAACCTGATTGCCAACTTGCCTTACGTGAACCGTCGTCCGGATGAAATTCCGGTAGTAAAACGGGTACGTTGCCGCACCATCGGAGATGTGACCTGTACCGGACTCACCCTCTCCGAAGCGAACTCACTCGAAGAGATTATCGACGAAATTGCCTCTTCCCGCATCACCGAACGCGGTGGCCGCTCCGACGACAAACGCTCCGAGGCGGCAATGGAAGACCGGAAAAAAGAGGGCTATTTCTAATCCCAGTACGGACAACCCTATGTGGTTGTCCACATAATCAAAGCAAGCAACTTTACCCAAACCCAACATCAAAAGAACTATGTCACAGACAACATTAGATATACAGAAAAAAGATGAATCAGGAAGCGGCTATCTCAACATGGAACTGCTCCGGTTCTCCACCGCAGGAAGTGTGGATGATGGTAAAAGCACCCTCATCGGCCGTCTGCTCTACGATAGCAAGTCTATCTTCGAGGACCAGCTCGAAGCTGTGAAAGAGGCCAGCAAACGCAGCGGTACCGACGAGGTGAACCTGGCCCTCCTGACCGACGGACTTCGTGCCGAACGTGAACAGGGTATCACCATCGACGTGGCTTACCGCTATTTTGCAACCCCCAAACGCAAGTTTATCATTGCCGACACTCCGGGGCATATCCAGTACACCCGCAACATGGTGACCGGTGCCTCAACCTCAGACTTGTCCATCATCCTTATCGATGCCCGAAACGGTATCCTGGAACAGACCATCCGTCACTCCTACATCGCATCATTACTACAAATTCCTTATGTAGTGATTTGCGTCAACAAGATGGACCTGGTGGATTTCTCCGAAGAGGTATTCAACCAAATCCAGGCGGATTACAAGAAAATCACCAATGCCGTACCTTTGCGTAACTTTCGTTTCGTTCCAATCTCAGCCCGCGATGGCGACAATGTGGTGGAACGTTCTGAAAATACGCCTTGGTACACAGGTCAAACCCTGCTCGATATTCTCGAAACGACTCCGGTAGAACACAAAATCAACTCTGAGGCTGCACGTTTCCCGGTTCAGTATGTGATTCGTCCCTATCAGGATAAATATCATGACTACCGCGGTTATGCTGGTCGTCTGGCCGGAGGTCAACTGAACGTGGGTGACCCGGTGGTTATTCTTCCTTCAGGAGTAAAATCGGCCGTGAAGTCAATCAATGATTTTGACAAAGAGCTGGAAACTGCCTTTGCGCCTCAATCTGTAACAGTACACCTGAGTGACCAGGTCGATGCCAGCCGTGGCGACATCATCGTAAAAGACGATGAGCACCGGCCACATGTAGGCCAAAACGTATCGCTGATGGTGAGCTGGCTAAACGAAAAGCCGTTGCAGCTCAACAACAAATACATCATCCGTCATGCTACCAGTGAGACGAAAGGCATTATTAAGGAGATTGTTTACAAGGTAAATATCAATACG
>JAUZOF010000138.1 GCA_030706585.1 Bacteroidota bacterium | reverse complement strand
CTTCCTGTTCTCAGGTCGAAGAACTCTCCTCCACCTCTGACTTGTTGGTTTCTGCCACAAACGACTCACAAGCATCAAGTCTCGACGACGATATCATTAATGAGACGGATGAATACATCTCTGCGTTGTCGTCAAACGGCTACAAAAGCAGTAGTTCAGCCCTGAAAACCTCGGGTGTTGCCAGCTCCACCATCACCATTACGGTTGACAAACCCGACCTGGTAACTTTTCCCAAAGTAATCACCATTGATTTTGGAACCAGCGGATTTACAGGCAGACGCGGCAACATTTACAGGGGCAAACTGATCATTACCATTAGCAATAGCTTAACTGTGGCTAATGCATACTACAATATCAGAACGTCCAATTTCTACGTCAATGACAATAAAGTAGGAGCTTCAAAAACGGTCACATATAAGGGATACAACGATAAAAATCATCCTTACTGGACCATGACAGCAAGCGACACCATCACCAAACCCGATAAAACGGTATTTACCTGCGTTTCGGGAAAAATCCGCGAACGGCTCGAAATCAACGGAACTCCTTTGATTCCTTATGACGATACTTTCTCCATAAAGGGCTACTCTAAAGGAATGAACTCTAAAGGAAACACCTACTCGATGATCATTGACAGCAATAATCCACTCATTGTTGGAAACCTTTGCCCTTACATCCAAAAAGGTTCTCTAACCATTACGGTTAACGGCAAATCAGTTGTCATTGATTACGGCAACGGAACCTGCGACAATACAGCCACAGCTACTTCTGGAGGAATCACAAAAACCTTCAAGTTAAGCAACTAATTATCGGGCAATAAAAAGACAAAAAAACGGTTGGGAGAATCTCTCAACCGTTTTGCTTTTCAGCAGCTCACTAACACAGGGTGACCTCATCAAACCCAAGATGAAACATCACTTCGCGGAGGATCAACAGAGCCGCCGCAAATGTAGCCGTTTGCGGAAGTGTATCAGAAGAGGCCGGGCGACCTGATATAATTGCTGACAGACGACCGAAAATAGCTTCAACATCGTGACGGTAGAGCAGACGAGCGGATGATTGCTGGTAAAGCTCGAGTTGCTTATAAATCTCTTCTACAGCTGCATTGGATGAAAAAAGATGCGTTCCGGCCGGAATCAATTTACTTACCTGCATCACTTCATCTTCCACCACCATTATGGCATTCTCCACTTCTCCGGGAGTCGGAGGGTTGTGTCTGAAGAATTCGTTTGCCGTTTTTTCCGTTCCGACAGCAAACTTCCAAACAGCATCCGGTTCTTCCGCTTTTGTCCCTATTACCAGCAAGGTATAATCCGGTGCAATATGCAGCACGGCAAACGATCCTGAAATACTACATTTTGCATAAATCTCCGACAACTCAATCCCTTTTTCCCACACATCAACTCTTTCCATATCCGATTATTTGATGTTGACCGAAATCAACGAGTTTTGTACAAGTGGCCCACCCTGGCCGGTATTAGCGACTGTTTGCCCCGATGGTGTTTCACTACCCAAAATGGCATTTATCTGAATCGTGAGCTGATTCATAAACTCAGAATATGAAGCCGGGAAACGACGATTCAGGTACAGCAACAACAAACCGATGACCATGTAACGCAATTGCGCTTTAAGGCGTTCCACATCTGCGGCCTTCACCATACCACGTGCAATACAATAGTTCCATTCCTTTTCACAAATAGCATCCAAAGAACTATTAATCACATTAATCGTAGCCTCCTTGTGTCCAAAATCGCCCACTTTGGCCAGATAGAAAAGCTCGAAAAGGCCCGGATATTCCACGAAAAAATTCACATACCCGACCACAAGCTTCTTCAACCTATCGATTCCCGGAGCGGACGACTGCGCCTGATCGGCAACAAAAGAAGCACACTCTTGCTGAAAATCAGAGATGCAGACAAAAACAAGATCGTTCACATCTTTGAAATAGTTGTAAATTGTTGAATACGAATATCCTGCCTGTTGGGCAACATTTCTCACACTCACTCCCTTAAGACCTTCTCCCTTAAGGATATCTTTTGTCGCCTGAATGAAATATCCTTTCATCCGTTGCTCCTGAATAGCTTTGTTTGTAACCATAATAAACAGTGATTAAATAACAGTGCAAATATAATGAACATTGTTCATATTTTAAACATATGTTTATTATATTTTTATTCACCTGTACATCTTACAGTTAGAACAAGCAAAACATCTATAAAACAATAATCGGAAGGCCCGGGCATCCCCAAACCTTCCGATTTTATCTGTAAGAACAGAGTGATTATTTATACAACGCCCCGTAAGTCTGGCAGGCGCGGTAGTCTGCCCCTTCGGCATCCATACCGAATGCGTTCCAGGCTGCCGGACGGAAGATTTTATCCTCTTCCACATTATGCATGCAAACCGGAATGCGAAGTATAGAAGCCAGGGTAATCAAATCGGCTCCGATGTGTCCGTAGCTGATTGCACCGTGGTTGGCACCCCAATTGTTCATCACGCTGTACACGTCTTTAAACTGTTGCGAATCGTTCAGACGCGGAGCAAACCATGTGGTAGGCCATGTTTTGTCGGTACGCACGTTGATGGCATTGTGCACTTCGGCAGGAAGATCCACAGTCCATCCTTCTGCGATTTGCAACACCGGACCCAAGCCTTTGATGCGGTTCACACGCAACATCGTCACCGGCATTCCTCCTTTAGAAAGGAAATTGGAAGAGTAACCTCCGCCACGGAAATAACCTTTATCGGCCGGATACCAGGTGGTCGCGTCGAGACATTTCAACACTTCTTCTTCGGTAATATCCCAGAAAGGTTTCATGGCTGGTTGTCCCTCTGCATTGGTTTGTTCGCCAGTCGCATCCAGACAGGTTGCCCCTGAGTTGATCAGGTGGATAATACCATTGGCAGCAGGACCTTCGAGATCGTAACCCGTTACTCGTTTCACAGCTTCCGGGCTCCAGAAGGTACGTACATCCGAGAAAATAGAAGCAGTATTGGTCAGTAAGTGACCAAACAACATCGCAATACCGTTTAACGAGTCGTTTTCAGTTGCCAACACAAACGCTTCGCGAATCCCGTTCCAGTCGAAAGATGAACAGAGCAATGCTTCGCTGAAATCGCCGTTTGGCATAAAGTCGGTCCATTGACGTTGTCCCTGGAAACCGGCCAGAATTGCATTGTGACCAAGCGCTTCTTCCGCAAAACCCAACTCTTTCAGCTTCGGATTACCAATCATCAGGTCACGCATGATGATGGTCATCTTCACCACATATTCCCAGTCTTTTTCACGCTTTTCGGACGAGCTTTGTTTTTCAGGCACATTGTAATCCTGGCCTTCGTTCGACTTGCAATATTTTTCAGCCCATGCCATTGCCTTGTCAAACTCTTCCTTATCATAAATTTCACCTTCAACGCGTCGAATGATTTCAACTTCATCTACGGCTTCCACGCGAATCCCCAGATAATCCTGGAAGAAATCGGGATCAACCACTGAACCGGCAATACCCATACACTGGCCGCCGATACCGAGATACGATTTTCCGCGCATCATAGCAACTGCCAGTCCGGCTTTGATGAAACGCAGAATCTTTTCTTCCACGTCGGCAGGAATTGAGGTATCGGTGCTATCCTGCACATCATGGCCATAGATTCCGAAAGCCGGAATGCCTTTCTGCGCATGACCCGCCAAAGCAGCTGCCAGGTAAACGGCGCCCGGACGTTCGGTTCCGTTGAAACCCCAGATAGCTTTCGGGTAATAGGGATTCAGGTCGATAGTTTCCGTACCGTAGCACCAGCAGGGAGTTACTGAAAGAGTCAACCCGACACCTTCTTTTTCAAATTTTTCGGCACATGCAGCCGCCTGCGGAACACGACCGATCGTTGTGTCGGCAATAACACACTCAACGGGAGAACCGTCAGGATAACGCAACTTTGAAGAGATAAGAGCAGCGGCACTTTTGGCCATATTCATAGTCTGGTCTTCCAGACTTTCGCGAACACCATATTGGCGTCCATCGATAATGGGACGAATCCCTACTTTTGGATATTTAGACATAGCAGTCTTCTATTAATGGTTAATGGTTAGTGTTGAGTTATTAATGAGAGGCGATCACCGCTTCATCTTGTTCGTAAAGTGGCCCGGATGGAATGGAGCCTTTTATTGCATAGTAAAATATATAGATATAACAGATTAACGGAACGATCATTGCCAATGCCAGACTTTTGGTTTGATCGGAAATAAGACCCATAATCGGAGTCCATACAGCGCCGCCGATTATAGCCATAATAATCATCGAGCCACCGATTTTGGTATTCGGTCCAAGACCTTTTACCCCAAAAGCAAAAATCGTCGGGAACATCAGCGACATAAAGAAACTGGAGGCCACCAGCGCATATCCTCCCAATTGACCGGGCAGCACCACGGAAACAGCTACCAAAGCAACGTTAATGAGGCTATAGGCGCCCATCAGTTTATGCGGATTGATCTTGCGCATCAAAGCTGTAGAGGCGAAACGGCCGACACCGAAAGCGAGCAGGGAAGCAAACAGAAAATAGCCGGCTTCTTTTTCGGGTCTTTGCAGGTAATCCTTCACATAGGAAATCATAAAGCTCCATGTTCCAACCTGTGCACCCACATAGAAAAACTGTGCTATCACCCCTTTTACAAAGTGAGGATATTGAAACAGTTTGGAAAAATGTCCATGGCTTCCCTCTTTTTTTGTATCCATTTTCCTGTGAGTACCGGTTTCTGATTCTGCCGGGAATTTCACTTTCCACATCACGAAAGCAATCACCAAAATAATAACACCAATCACCATATAGGGAGGAATAACACGCAGAATTTCGCTGTGCAGGTAGCTTTGATACTGCCCACTTGCCTTCAACGCATCGACCTGACTCTGTGAATGTTCAATGCCGGAAAAGATAAAAACATTGCCAATCAACGCACCACTCATCGCTCCCCAGGGATTGAACGATTGCGAAAAATTCAGACGCTGAGTCGAAGTGGCAGGATCACCCAGCACCGCAATAAATGAGTTTGACCCCGTTTCAAGAAAAGCCAGTCCGCTGGCAATTACAAACAGAGCCAGCAAAAACATACCATAAGTACCGACAACGGCTGCCGGGTAAAAAAGGAACGCCCCCATGGCGTACAAAATCAATCCAATCAACAAGCCCGTTTTATAGTTGTAACGATCCATAATGTAAGCCGCCGGCAGTGACAACAAAAAATACCCCATATAAAAAGCTGATTGCACCAAACCCGCCTGCAAGCGGTTCAACTCAAACGATTTCATAAACTGGGGAATCAGAATATCATTCAGATTGTTCGGAATTGCCCACAGGTAAAACAACGAGGTTACCAGTATAAACGGCAATAAATACTTTTTGTCAACAATTTTGTGTTTCGCCATGATTATAAGATTTTCAGGTTATTTGCATTCGGTCAGGGCATAAATACGCTCCATCAGTTGCCACTTTTCGTCGGATGTAGCACCCGGCTTCGAGCACTGGAATTTAGCGACAAAAGCTTCCCATTCTGCCTGACGATCGAGCGTGGCAAGTTTTGCGAAAGCACGGTCCCAGTCGAAATCGGCCGGCACTTCCACGATCATAAAAGCATGATTTTTGTGCAGGTAAATCTCCATTTCAAGGATGCCCACACTACGGATTCCGGCAGCAATTTCCGCCCAGTTATTAGCCGGAGCATGCCAATATTTATATTGTTCGATAAGGGCTGCATCGTCTACCAAATCAAGTTGTTGACAATAGCGTTTGATCGGTTGCCCAAATTGTTTTGCAGGATAACCCTGTTTTAAGTGCTGTTCCATAGTTATATAGTTAAAAGTTTAATAAACATAATTCCGTTTAAGTTATTTCTTAATTTCAGCATTTTACCACTCCAAAGAGAGGAACTAACACCCATAATCAAAGCGATTTACGTTCCACAAAACAGGTAGGCATATCCACCTGTATTTTTTCGCCTGTCATCACAAAGGAGGCCGCCAATTGTCCCAATCGGGAAAAATCGATAGTGAATGCCGAGATTCCATTCTGAATAATTTCAAGTAAAGGCATGTCATTATAAACAGCCACCCCCACCTCTTTACCAAATTTGTATCCTGCCTTATTGGCGGCAGCAACAACCGCAACGAGATCGTCCGTCATAATACACACATAAGCATCTCCGACCGACAAATCTGTTGCTAAAAAGTGTCTCCTTTGAATTTCGTAATTAAAATGATAGTTCCGGCAAAAACGGGCAAAAGCATCGCCAGCTCCTATCGGATGCACCGAATCTTCAGGGAAAACGAAAACCAGACGCTTGTATTTTCGGAGTTGCTCTAAAGCAGATTCCAAAACTGCATAGAATCCCTCATCAAAATTCTGCCCGATATATGAAAGTCCATCCTTTGGGAAAGAACAAAAATCGAGCAATAATAGTTTCGACGCAGGCAACTTCAAAAGGCTGGGAGTCATTTCATCGTATTTGAAATTCATCACCACATAAGCGTTGTATTTTCCGATGCTATCACCGACAATCATATCAAACAACTTCTCATTGTATTGATGAAACAACAAATCCACCTTCACATTTTCCGGCAGTTTTTCAACAAAAGCATTGTACAGCCTTTCCTTAAAAGGAGAGTAGACATCCAGAAGCAGCAACACTCGTTTCACCTCATCCACCACAAAATAGCCCTTCATGGGAGCCGCATCAATGAGTCCGCGTTGCTTCAACTCCTTATAAGCTTTGAACACAGTATCGCGCGACACATGAATTTTCTGGCTCAGTTCGTTGACAGAAGGCAACCGGTCGTCGAGAGCATACACACCATCAGCAATCTCCTGCGTGATACTGTCAACCACCTGATTTACTTTGCTTACTTTGTTGGAAAATTTCATTTACTTCTGTGCTGAACTATGCTGATAATTACATAGGCAAAAGTAGATGAAATTCAGAAAAGAGGAATGTTGAAGTTGTTAAATATAACAAAAGAGGAATCTGTTATAAAACACATTTTGGAAGGATTTAGCACACGGAAAACATGGAAATGACGGAACAACACGAAATCTGGGTTTGAACGCAAATGATGCGAATAAACCCTAGATGCCGCACGAATTGAAAGGAGCCATTTAGAATAGATGTCTTTTCGTTGCTAGTCTTGCTCAAAAAGCAAGCTGCCAAGATCCGGTTCGTAATAAAAACAAAAACCGTGACGAGCCTATTAATTTTACCGTCCGTGTTAGATTTTGCAGCATTTTTTCCTGCGATTACTATTTCAATTTTATTGCTTTCATGCCACGAAATAATAATCCACTGATTTTTCCGTCGGGATCTTTCTGTATTTTAAATTCATCCCGATATTCTGCAATAAAGAAATCTGCATCAGAAACAAAGTACATTGCACTTCTTGTATTATTGAAACTCAGGAAAAGTTTATTATTTTCTCTTATTATGGAAATCGGCATCTTGTTCAGTTCGTATTGCCCTATACATTCAGACTGAAGCGATTCAGGCACAAAAACTATTTTGCTTATCTGTTCCAGTATTTTAATTGTGTTCTTATTATCGAGATTAAGCTCCTGTGCTTTTTTGTAATAAGCTTCAGCTGATTCTTTGTTTCCAATCTTAAGAAAAGTTTCGGCAAGTTTACTGATCGTTTCTGTTCTTTCCGGATAAAATTGTGCATTTAGCTCCATTACCTGAAGGGCTTTTGTCAAATCACCATTTTGAGACAATGATTTACTCCAGGCATTAAGATCGTCATAGGAATGTTGATATTCTACTAATTTCCGATAATCATCATTAGCAGAAGCCAGTTCATGAGCATAAGCCTTTTCAAGTATAGCTGATTTGACTTTAGGTTTTTGAATATCAGCATAAAGAGAAACAATCGCATCAGTAACAAGTCTGTTATTATCCCTAAAAATGTAATGGCTTGTTTTGAAAGCTAAAATTCCCTTTCGATTCGGAGCTTCTGAAACAAAGTTATCATGACAGGTTTTCCACCGATTGTCTCTCATCACATTTTGTTCTGAAATTATATCAATCACAGGTATGTCTGGGGAAAGAGGAGGTAATTGTTTCATGGTTTTCACCAACTCCAACTGATAAGAATTTAGTCCCATTTTATCAATTATATCATCCGCGAAAATACAGGTCATACTTGCATCGACAAATACAATTCCTTTCACTTTTTCTTTATTTCGAATCGCATAAACAGTATTGTAAAATCCACCCAAGGAGTGAGATACGAGCATAATCTCTTTAAAATAGCCTAGTTTTGACAATGCAGTTTCAAGCCCGGCTATTTCATCTTTAATGCTTTTGCATTTTGAATCAATAGTACTTTTACCGAATCCCTGTCGATCATAAGATATCACGGGGGCACCAGTTATTTCGGAAATGGATTGAACAACACCTTGCCATATCTTTGCATTATCTCTGTAACCTGTTTCAAATAAGATCGGCATCCCTTTTCCTGGAAGGATGGAAAAATGAAATTTATAACCTCCATTATCTGTTAATGTATCAACAACTTGACCTTTAATTATCATTGGATCTAACACTAAATTAATGATCAGAAGAAAAATAACTTTTTTCATTATTGGTTAGTTTAGATGTCTTTTACATCGAATATATTGATGTATTTGTGAAAGTCATTATTTGAACCATTTCAAATCTTATTCTGACATATTAACAGCATGAAGTCTAATCACCACTGGCGTGAGGTTAAGCGAAGCTGTATCGTCTGTCCATAAACAAAGTTGGATGAACTACGCAGATTCAATTCGACCACAATCAACAAAGCGAATTAGGCACCAGTGCAACTAATAAGCTACATTGTTTTTATTTGCGTTCAAGCTATAATTTAACAGGAACGCACATTTTGTATTTCTGCATTTTGCATCAAAAAGGGCATCAGGAGAATCATTTATAAATACGAAGGTACATTCAAAATGATTTGAATGTACCTTCTATTTAGCTTTTCTGAACGTTGTTTAATATGCAAGCTATAAGAGCTATCGGGCTCATGTCGGTACAGCATGCATATCCGTAAAAAGAGACTGTTTCCCTCTGGTTTCATTTCTCCGTAGGAGATTCACCTATCGGATAATAATTTTTCATTTTCACCACCTCCACAAGCAACACAGAACCGTCTCATTCTTCTATTCTTCGACAAAGAGGAAGCTTGTTGTTACGATTCAAATCTACAATTATTTTTTTAATAATCCATTAATTTTCATTCTTATATAAAAAACCAGGATTCAACATCAGCAGCAGACTTACTTCGTTTGGGGAACCGGATAACAATTGGATATTGTGAAGAGT
>JAUZOF010000137.1 GCA_030706585.1 Bacteroidota bacterium | reverse complement strand
TGGACTAACAGCATATATCCAGAATGAAATCCGTCAATACCGGATTCAAAGACCTGTAGCTGATTCTTCATATTACGACAATCGGACCGAGCAATCGACATTCCTGGGGGCTGAACTCAGTCGCCGTAACGGCAAGACGATCAACTACAACGCGAATGCCGAAATCGGGGTATTAGGCGCTGACCTCGGTCAAATGACACTATCAGGACAACTTTTCACCAATGTAAATATTTTAGGGAAAACAGTTCAGTTTATTGCTAACGGATACATCAAGAATGTCACTCCGGCCTATTATCTGAACCACTATTTCTCAAACCACTTCAAATGGGACCAATCCCTACAGGATGAACGCCGTGTACGCCTGGAAGGTGAGCTTGCGCTTCCTGAGGAACATTTTTCACTGAAAGGTGGCGTCGAAAACATGCAAAACCACATCTATTTTAATAGCCAGGCACTCCCTGAACAGGAGGGAAATAACATTCAGGTCTTATCTGGCTGCCTGAGCAAAGACTTCCAATGGGGTAAACTACACCTTGACAATGAGATTTACGGACAATTTTCATCAAATCAAAAGATTATCCCATTACCGGCAATCTCCCTTTATCATAACCTTTACATCAAGACTAAGATAGCAGGAGTATTGACCCTACAAACCGGATTTAACGTCCGATATTTCTCAGAATATTATGCTCCGGATTACTGCCCGGCTTTAAGCCAGTTTATTCTGCAATCCGACAAAGACAAAGTGTTAATTGGTGGTTATCCTTTGATAAACGCATATGCCAACCTGCAACTGAAGCGCACACGGTTCTTTATTAATTATTACCATGCGAATGAGGGTTTAACAGGTACCAATTATTTCACAACTCCGCACTATCCAATTAATCCAAGGGTGATGAAGATTGGTATTTCGTGGAATTTCAACAACTAAAAAGATTCCCTTAAATGGCTACAAGATTGAAAATTCTGATAATTTCGAAGACCAGTCTCGCCTTGCTTACCGTTAGCATTTTGGTCATTTCTTTCTTGTTCTGGAAATTCTATACAAAAGGCGAAGGTCAGAAAAGAGATTTTGCAGAAATAAAAAGGTCCGGAGTCATCCGTATAGCCACGGAATACAACTCGGTGGGTTATTTTGTTTCGGGCGATTCCATTAAAGGATTTGAATACGAACTTGCATTACTCTTAGGAAAACGCTTCGGAATAAAAGTGGAGGTAATCCCGCAAATGAATTTTGAGGAGAGTATGAAAAGGCTCAATGAAAAATCAATTGACATTGTGGCCCGACCAATCACCATTACCACCCAACTTCGCAACCAGTATCGTTTTACCCAACCTATCCTACTCAACAAACAGGTACTGGTGCAACGCAAACCGGATTTCGGTAAAACATCAGTATTTATACGAAATCAGATAGAACTGGCAAAGAAAACATTATACGTCCATAAGAACTCCCCCGTTTTGTTACGCATCCGTAATCTTTCAAACGAAATCGGAGACACCATTTACACAAAAGAAGATGAAAAATACGGCGATGAACAACTCATTGCCATGGTTTCGGGCGGAGAGATTGATTATGCCGTTTGTGACGAGTCTATCGCCAGACAGCTTCAGTCAAAATATCCAGGTTTGGATTTCGACACCGATATCAGCTTTACGCAACTTCAGGCCTGGATGGTTCGGAAAGAAAGCAAAGTCCTGCTGGACAGCCTGAATGTGTGGCTGAAAGAAATAAAGAAATCGGAAGAATACAACACAATCTACGAGAAGTATTTTGGAACTGGAAAGAAATAGATTACCGAATTGCCACATAACAAAAATCTCCTGCAATAAAATTCATCATTGCAGGAGATTTTTTTTGCCTAAAGGCAGAATTACTTCGCCAACTCCTTGATTACTGACATGATATCAGCAGCAAGAGCTTCAGCCAAATCCATCGTAGAAGCCTCTGCATAGATACGCACGATAGGCTCTGTATTTGATTTACGCAGGTGAACCCATTTCTCAGGGAAGTCGATTTTCACTCCGTCAATAGTATTGACATCGTATTGCGCGTATTTGTTTTTCACCTCTTCCAGAATAGCATCCACATTGATTTCCGGAGTCAGTTCTACTTTTTGTTTAGCTATGAAGTACGGAGGATATCCTGCACGCATTGCACTTACAGTTTTGCCCGTTTTTGCCAAATGAGTCAGAAACAATGCAATACCCACCAACGCATCGCGACCGTAATGGCTGGCCGGATAGATTACGCCACCATTACCTTCACCACCAATTACCGCGCCAATAGCCTTCATCTTTTCAACCACATTCACCTCTCCTACCGCTGCTGCCTGATATTCCTTGCCATAACCACGGGTTACATCGCGAAGAGCACGGGTTGAACTTAGATTAGAAACGGTATTACCCGGAGTCTTAGAAAGCACATAGTCAGCAACAGCTACGAGTGTGTACTCTTCACCAAACATCTTTCCGTTTTCACAAATAATTGCCAGACGGTCAACATCAGGGTCAACTACAAAACCGACATCGGCTTTACCCTGCTTCATTACAGATGAGATCTCAGTCAAATGTTCAGGCAGTGGTTCCGGATTGTGAGGAAATTGTCCGTTAGGTTCGCAATAGAGTTTTTCAACCTGCTTCACACCCAAAGCTTCGAGCAGTTCCGGAATCGCAACACCACCCACTGAATTTACGCAGTCGATTGCCACACGGAATTTTGCATTGCGGATAGCTTCTACATCGACCAATTCAAGTGCCAAGACGCTTTCAATGTGTTTTTGAGTGTAAGAAAAGTCTTCGGTAACTTTCCCCAATTCATCTACCTGAGCAAATGAGAATGATTCCTCCTCAGCGATTTTCAGGATAGCCTGACCTTCTGCGCCATTGAGGAACTCACCTTTATAGTTGAGCAATTTCAGGGCATTCCACTGTTTAGGATTGTGGCTCGCTGTAAGGATAATACCACCGCAGGCTTTAGCCATGGTTACGGCAAGTTCGGTGGTCGGAGTGGTAGCCAGTCCGATGTTCAACACATCAAAGCCCATACCCGATAACGTACCTACCACGATTTGATTAACCATCTCACCGGAGATACGGGCGTCACGACCGACTACAATCGTTTTACTTTCGCCTTTATAGCTACCTTTAATGAAAGTTGCATACGCTGCGGTAAACTTCACGATATCAAGGGGATTAAGCCCTTCACCCGGCACTCCGCCGATAGTTCCGCGAATACCTGAAATTGATTTGATAAGTGTCATCTTAGTTTGTGTTTGAATTAGACGGCAAAATTATAAATTTCCACAACAAAAAAGGCATAAGCGGGATGCTTATGCCTTTTTTCTGTGATTAGAATTATCAATAAAACTGATAAGTATAATACGGATAATAAATTGTCTCCACTTTGGACTGAAAATCGCTATAACTGATTTTAGCCGGGATGATGATTTTAATTTTTGCACCGTTCCCCAAGAACTCCAGGGGTTTCTGAATCCCCTCGCAGGTAGCACTAACATTCAAACCTCCTACGCTTTGATTTACAAAGTAAGTGGTAGAACTACCATAATAATACTTAAGTGGCTGGTCGCTTTGATTGTTAGAATACACGGTTGTATCAGCATTGGTCAGTATTCTTCCAAACTTAAAGCGGGAAAGAACCAAACGTGTATTTTTAACAGCCATATCCGTCGTATCTCCTCTGCTGATAATGGCAATATAGGCTCCATTATCCATTTTCATAAACTTTTTAGTCTTTGGATTATACAGGGTGTCTTTATTAAAAGGAATAATTTGATACCCGCTATCGGCCAATAACTGAGCGATATTATCTTTCTCTTCCTGCAATAGTTCCGCATAGGTTTTCGAACTGCTACAAGAGGTAATTACAGTAGCCAGAATCAATATAAAGCTAAAAAACAATAAGAATTTTCTCATATCATTGTATTTGGTGCGCCAAAGTTAGAGAAAGAAGTCAAGACGCAAACCTTAAAAACGTTAAATTCAATCTCCGGTTGTTATTGAATCAGTCAACGGTCGATTCCTCAACTGAAAATCACTGCGGAACGGATGTTGCCACGTACCGGGGTATCACTTTTTCGAACAATGCAACAGCCTCCTTGATGGTACCGTAAAATTCGCCCCCGGCTGCGTTAGTATGCCCGCCACCACTAAAGTAGTCGCTGGCGATACGATTGACCGCAAAGCTACCCTTGCTACGGAACGAAATCTTGATCTTCTGGTCATCTTCCCGGAAAAAGACCGAACAGCGGATACCGCTAATCGACAGCGGCATGTTTACGAAACCTTCGGTATCTCCCGATTGGTGGTTGAAGCGTTTCAGCTCCTCTTTTGAAAGGGTAATTACCGCCGTTTGATATTCGGGATAAATGCGGAGTTTCTCAGAAAGGGCAAATCCCATCAGCTTCATGCGGTCTGCCGAATTGGTGTGAAAGATTTTCTGGTAAACCAAATCCTTCTTCACCCCTTTATTAATCAATGCAGCTATGATCGTATAAATCTCGGGGCTTTCGGAGTTATAGGTAAATGCACCGGTATCAGTCATCATGGCTACGTATATGGCTTCAGCGCAGGCGTGGTTGATCAGTTCAAATTCGCCCATGCGGCAGATCAGACGGAATATCAGTTCCCCGGTAGAGCAGATTTGCGGATACGAAATCGTCACATCACAAAAATCCTCCGGATAAGGATGGTGATCCACCATCACCTTTTTAGCTTTAGATTTCACCAACGCCGGCTCAATGCAATCGGCACGTTTGCGGGCATTGAAGTCAAGACAGAACACCAGGTCAGCATCAGCCATCAGCTCTTCGGCAAACTCCGGATATTTTTCGTACACCACGATATCTTTCGCGCCATCCATCCATTTCAGGAACTGGGGCATATCGTTGGGAATAATCACCGAAACCTGCTTATCGAGTTCATTCAGGAAATGAAACAGTCCCAGGGTAGAGCCAATGGCATCCCCATCCGGAGACAAATGGGTCAGGATCACTATTTTATCGTTCTTCTCGATCAGCTTTCTGACCTGTTGAATCTTCTCTTCGGCGATTACTTTTGAAATCATATTTTCTTTAAATAATTTACAGGGAGCAAAAGTACAAAATAATCAGCGACCCTAGAACAGCAAACTGCGATTACCCGGCTCCGTGGGGCTTAATAAGTCAAAAAAGGTGATGATTTCTCCAATCACATATCTTTTGCCTAACTTTGCGCCCCGGATCTCTATTTATATTAATTCCACATAAAACCACTTTAATCAAGCATGCAAACTATAAATACACATCACCGCTGGAAACATTACCTGCTCCTTCTGGCCGGAATCCTCTGCATCTCCTGGTCGGCAATTCTGGTTAAGCTGGCCGGCATCAGCGGTTTGTCATCAGGCTTCTACCGGATGTTTATCGGCACGCTGGGCGTCATTCCCTTCTGGCTCTACTACAGGAAACCCATTACCGACTGGCGCGGAGTGCGCGTCGCAATGCTTTGCGGCACCTTTTTCGCCATTGACATCGCACTCTGGAACAGTTCGATAATGCTTTCCAAAGCGGCCATTTCCACGCTACTGGCTAATCTGGCGCCGGTATGGGTCGGTGTCGGAGCCATTTTAATTTTAAAAGAAAAGCCCGGACGCATCTTCTGGACAGGCACCGCCATCTCACTGCTGGGCGTCAGCATTATCATCGGTATCGACCAGATTGCGTCCTCAAAGCTCAACCTGGGCAATACGCTGGCCATCATCGCCAGCATGTTTTACGGCGCCTACCTGTTGATTGCCCGCAAAGGGCGCGTCAATCTTGACACGATTTCGTTTACCACCATTTCGATGGCGAGCAGTTCGGTAGTGCTGGGACTGATTTGTCTCTTCTCCTCTACTTCACTTTGGGGATTTTCCACTCAAACGTGGCTTTCACTGGCAGCCCTGGGATTGGTGCCTCAACTTCTCGGCTGGCTGGCCATTAATTATGCCCTCGGCCATATCAAACAAACGGTAGCATCGGTAAGCCTGCTTAGCCAATCCGTTTTTACGGCTCTATTTTCTGTCCCGGTATTGGGGGAATACCTTACTGTAAGAGAAATTGGCGGTGCGGCGGTCGTATTATCCGGTATTTATCTGGTTAATCGTAAGAAATAAACCGGTGATTGCTTACTAAAACGTCTTTTTACGGATAAAAATCAATCAAAAGAGCGACTCTTCTAATCCAAATCTATCTTAGGTAAAATATTTGCTTAATTTTGTGATGCTGTTTTGTGCCTTTCACGGCCGGAACAGCATCTCTTATTTTCTGCATTGTCATAACACACCTCTACTGATAAAACTTATTCAAATGGAATTACTTAAACTAATCCAGAATGACCCCTGGCTGGAGCCTTTTACCGAAGCCATTACCGGCCGTCATGAAAACTACAAAAACAAAGCGTTGCAACTGACTGGCAATGGAACTATGTCTCTGACCGAATTTGCCTCAGGCCACCACTGGTTCGGTCTTCACCGCACGACCGACGGTTGGGTATTGCGCGAATGGGCGCCCAATGCAACGGACATATATATCGTCGGCGACTTCAATGGCTGGCAGGAACTCGAAGAATACCGTCTGCACCGTATCGACAACGGAAGCTGGGAGATCCACCTCCCGGCCGACCTACTCCACCACGAAGATATTTACAAATTGCGCGTCCATTGGGACGGTGGTTGCGGTGAACGCATCCCGGCGTGGGCAAACCGTGTGATTCAGGATGAGCAAACGCACATCTTCAGCGCACAGGTGTGGTGTCCGGAGCAGCCTTACCAATTTTCGATTGACCAATTTACCCCCAATACCGATCCGTTGCTGATTTACGAATGCCACATCGGCATGTCACAGCAGGAGGATAAGGTGGGAACCTATAACGAATTTCGCGAAAACGTCCTTCCCCGTGTAGCCAAAGCAGGCTACAATTGCATCCAGATCATGGCCATCCAGGAGCATCCTTACTACGGCTCGTTTGGCTACCACGTGTCGAGCTTCTTTGCCGCTTCTTCCCGCTTCGGTACGCCCGACGAGCTGAAGGCGTTGATCGACGAGGCACACCGGCTGGGCATCGCGGTGATTATGGATATCGTCCATTCTCACGCCGTGAAAAATGAGGTAGAAGGTCTCGGTCGTTTCGACGGTTCGTATGACCAGTACTTCTACGGGGATCACCGCCGCGAACACCCGGCATGGGATTCATTGTGCTTTGATTATGGCAAAAACGAAGTCATCCATTTCCTATTATCTAACTGCAAATACTGGCTCGAAGAGTTTAAGTTCGACGGATACCGTTTCGATGGGGTGACTTCGATGTTATACAAATCCCACGGTCTGGGTGAAGCCTTTGGCGGATACGGAGACTACTACAACGGGAATCAGGATGACAACGCCATCTGCTACCTGACCCTGGCCAACAAACTCATCCACGACGTGAACCCGAATGCCATCACCATCGCCGAAGAGGTGAGCGGTATGCCCGGCCTGGCCACGAAAGTGGAAGACGGCGGTATCGGGTTCGACTACCGCATGGCGATGGGTATCCCCGACTACTGGATCAAGATGATCAAGGAGAAAAAAGACGAGGACTGGCATCCATCCTCCATCTGGTGGGAGCTGACCAACCGCCGCGCCGACGAAAAGACCATCAGCTACGCCGAAAGCCACGACCAGGCACTGGTGGGCGACAAAACTATCATCTTCCGACTGATCGATGCAGAAATGTACTGGCACATGTCGAAACTGATGCACACGACCCTAACGGTCGATCGCGGTATCGCCCTGCATAAGATGATCCGCCTTGTGACGGCCTCCACCATCAACGGCGGTTACCTCAACTTCATGGGAAATGAGTTTGGCCATCCCGAATGGATCGACTTCCCCCGCGAGGGCAACGGCTGGTCGTGCAAACACGCCCGTCGCCAATGGAACCTAATGGACGATCACAACCTGAAATACCACTACCTCGGCGATTTTGACCGCCAGATGATCGAAATCATCAAAGGCAAACACGATTTCCAGAAGACCGAAATACAGAAAGTATGGGACAGCGACGGCGACCTGGTGCTGGCTTACCGCCGCGAAGAGTTGTTGTTTGTCTTCAATTTCCACCCGGGTAAATCTTTCACCGACTACGGATTCCTCGTGCCCGAAGGCAAATACGAGATAGTACTCAACTCCGACGCTGTCGAATTCGGCGGTTTCAATCGCGTGGATAGCTCCGTACCGTACTTCACCCAATATGATCCGCTGTACCAGCCGGAAGGTAAGGGTTGGTTGAAATTGTATCTGCCGACGAGGACGGCGGTGGTACTGAAGAAGGTGGAGTAAGAAATATAGATAAAGCCAGATTGGGGATGCCTGGTCTGGCTTTGTTGCTGCAATACCTTAATTAAACTATTATTATGAATAAGGAATCTGTCAATCTCTACATCAACGAATTAATAGACAAATTAAAAGTTGGTTATTCAACTGCGAGTAAGTTTTTGATATCAAATAGTACCTCATTATATCTATTATTAATTACGTCAGGAATAGTAATATTCTTTCGAGATACATTATTAGACATCTACACATCATTCGTTGTTACTCCTATTCTTTCTCATTATCAAGAAGGTGCATTATCAGATTTATTGATTATACTAGGCTTAAGTATCTGGTTGTTTAAATCTATATCAAAAATAAAAAGAGCATATAATGGGCTATTAAACATATACCTTCTAATGATAATAAGCATTACATCTGTTTTTTATCTACTTGTCAGAATTAGATCTCAAGTATACATATATAAACACTCTGCATTTTTCCCAAAACTTACTATTGCTGATGTCGTATTTTCAACTGCTATCATTATATCTGCAACTTCGATTATAAAATTTAGTCTATACATTTGGAAGAAAGAAAAGAAACTCCTTACTAATAATCAAACAGAACCCATACTTGAGATTAATGATGACAAACTATATCGAAATGAATACGCTCGTGCTATTGCTAAGAGCATTATTAACCAAAAGGGTCTCAAACATTCGTTTGCTATTGGTATTGCGGGGAAATGGGGTGAAGGAAAAACATCATTTGTAAATCTAATAAAAGCCAATCTGAAGGATGAAAATGACGTTCTATTCATCGATTTTTTACCGTGGTATAGTTCAAATGCTAAAGCTTTAATTTTCGATTTCTTTTCTACACTAAAAAAGAATCTAAAACAACATAACCCCCAAATAGATTCATCCCTTAAAGACTACACTGAATTACTCTTGAAATTCTACGACAAAAACCAATCGCTTACATCAATATTTAATTCTCTTCTACTATC
>JAUZOF010000136.1 GCA_030706585.1 Bacteroidota bacterium | reverse complement strand
TTAGATTTCCAGCACGAGTTTCCGCTGCGCTCAAACTCGCGCTAGTGGAGTTCCAGAGCCTCTTTAGCGCGAATTTGAAAAGTAACTTCTGGCGCGGGTTTAGCGATAGCGTAACCCGTGCCCAAAACTTAGACAGCTTGTAGCTGTCGCATAGATAGAAATAGAAAAAGGTCAGAAAGAACGAATCTTTCTGACCTTTTTCATTGATACCAACACAGTTACCCCAAACAAGCTGCCTAAATTCGCGCTATAGGTGGTGGTGTAAACGATTTCGTATTCTGACAGTCGGTTATCCCACTTCAAAATCAAGTGAATCCTGTCCGGACTTACGTGATCGCAGTAAAAGAGTGCGTGATCGCATACTTTTACTGCGTTAGCGCATAAAAAGCATGCGTGCATGCACCGAAAGTGTGCGCTTTCGCACGCCAAGTGTTAAACAACACACACTTTCTGTGCGTGATCACAGTAAAAGTGTTAAACATCGCACAGTTTTTGTGCGTGATCGCATGAAATGTGTGTAAATGGGCTGTTTATGGCTTCTCCTTCACACGAATTTGAAAAGTAACTTCTTGGCGCGGGTTTAGCGATAGTGAAAAAAGACAAAGGTCAGAAAGAACGAATCTTTCTGACCTTTGCTTTTTCATATCCTGAATCGGGAGAGGCTAACATCGTTGCCCGTAAGCATTAAAAACCAACCATGCAACGAATAACCCAGCTAAACAATGCATAATCTGAATCGATTATTTTTAAATGCGACGAATATCAACCTTATTTACCGCAAAATATGCAACGAATAAAAGCTCTTTTTTGTGCGAGTTTGAAAAGTAACTCCTGGCGCTGGTTTTGCTATAGCGTACCCCGTGCCTAAATCTGAGACAGCTTGTAGCTGTCCTTTTCAAAAAGCTAAATGGGCTAAACTGAGCAAAATATATGATGCAGAATTCTTCGAATTCTAAAAACAGCTACAAGCTGTTTAGATTTCCAGCACGAGTTACCGCTGCGCTCAAACTCGCGCTAGTGGGAGAGTTATTATTTTTTCCGCCCCTATATCCCCTGAAGGGGACTTTTGCAGCAGTAAAAACAAGTAAAGCAGCATATTTATTGACCGACTTAACCAGAATAAGGTATTGTTTGTACCACTTCTCCCCTCCTAAAAGCTATCGGGAGGGAGGGGTCAGTAGGCTGTTTTTACACGCCCACCCATAAAGTTCCGGAACGAATACGGCACAAGGACTCGGGAGTCATCATCAGTAGATAGGACGCAATGTGAGTAAAAAAAAACAGGCGCTTCCTTCAACGTAAGCGCCTGTTTTTCCATTTTCAAATAAATAAGACAAATAGAGAAAGGGTTGACTCTGAGAGGACATTGCCGGAGCAATGCCGTCCATCCTATCAGTGACGCATAAGATGCATCTCTTCACGGATATGTGCACAAGCCTGGTCAATTTCTTTCTTAAACTGTGCAAAGTCAATCTGCATTCCATGAATATAAGTGCTCCATCCGGAGGAATCCTTAGCAATGTGTACGGCATTTTCGATTTCAGCATCAGTGGCGCCATTTAGCTTGGCCATCTGAGTATGGAAATATGCACAAAACTGACATTTCATTGCTGCTGCAATGCCCAGACCGATTAGTTCACGATATTTTGCTGGAATAGCGGCATCTTCGATCTGAGTTTTCTTGAATAGTTGCCATTCAGTTTCCAGAACTGAATCAGGCAACGTCTTGAACATAGAGGGAACCACTCCCATCATGTGTTCAATCTCCTGATAAATTTTCTTGCGGCTCATGATCTTTGTTTTTAAAGTGAATAATCTGTATATCTGAATACAGTACATTAAAACAAATCATAAGCACCTATGTTCTTGTATTTCATATGTTTAACCCACCAAAACAGTAACACATACAGGTACCAATTAATTCATAGTACATAACGGAAAGACAGACTGTACACCTACTTTTAATACTCCCCGAACTATGTGTCTTGTTTTTTAACCCTGCTTATTTTCTTCATCCGTGAGGAATATCCCTATCCAGACTGGCTAAAACCCAATATCTTGCTCTTTAAAGAATGCTGATACAGCAACAGATTGAAACCGCTTTTCTCTTTTATAAAGGCCAATACATACCCTTCACACTCTTTTCACGAACATTGCCAGTGGGGTATTTGGAGATATATCAGTAGAGAATGGATTTTCTTTATTGATTTATAGCAGGATCTTACGGGTGGAGCGAGAAAGCTATCGGGATTCAACCGCTAATTCTTATCAAATATTATCGCGGAAGGGTGTCCCAAAAGAAAAAAGTCTAATCAAAAAGCAGCAAATTGTAAGTACAAACCGCCCCAAGCCCCTAAAGGGGATGTTTGGG
The DNA here is from genome assembly GCA_030706585.1 of Bacteroidota bacterium. Taxonomy (GTDB): domain Bacteria; phylum Bacteroidota; class Bacteroidia; order Bacteroidales; family UBA7332; genus CAXXIC01. Next base: position 6,974 of record JAUZOF010000136.1, on the reverse strand, counting down.
AGTGCAAATCTGGACCGAAATCCCACTCTTCAAAGTCCCTTTTAGGAGGTCCGAAGATCAGAGGAGCCAATTAGGGGCGAAAAGAACAGACGAACTTTCAATATGTTAGTTTGATTATGATTGAATTGACTATTTAGACACCTCATACCCGTAAACAAATATCTCTCATTACATAAATCTGATGAAAAACACTTTTAGAAAACTGCTTTTACCAGGTAAAAAGGTCGAGCCTTTAGCTCAAGGACAGACTAAGGTTTCATACGGTTTATTGAATGGATTAGTCGATTAGGGAAAACGGGGGGAACGAGAAATAGAATGATCCGGAATTTAATCCCGGAAACAGGCTCTCACCCAATTAAAACCCGTATTCTACCAGAATTTACCTTTGTGTCAAAGCTGAAATTAGTAATTTCGTCAAGGGTCTATTATATTCTAATTAAACAACACCATGACAAAACACATTCTGCTACTTCTCTTTGTACTATCTACAATGACACTGGCGGCTCAACAGCCTGTTCCCGTAAAACCACGTATCCTGATCAGCACAGATATCGGTGGCACCGATCCTGATGATAATCAGTCGATGGCTCATTTACTCATGTATAGCGACCGGTTTCATATCGAGGGGCTGGTCTCCTCCCCTTCCTATGGCAATGGAAGCACCAAGGAGATTCTGCGAATGATCGGGTTGTACGAAAAAGATCTACCGCAACTCCGGAAGCACCGGAATGGCCTGGCATCAACTGATTATCTGCGCTCTGTTACCCGGCAGGGACACCGGGGCAATGCACCCTACATCGGATATGCCGAAGCATCAGAGGGTTCGGAGTGGATTATCCGCTGTGCCCGCAAAAAAAGCACTCAGCCGTTGTGGATATTGGGCTGGGGAGGTCTGGAGGATCTGGCCCAGGCACTACACGATGCTCCGGATATTCAAGATAAAATCAGGGTTTACTGGATCGGAGGTCCAAACAAGAAGTGGAGCGCAAACAGTTACGCCTATATTGCAGCAAACTTCCCCAACCTCTGGTTTATTGAAGTCAACTCCTCCTATTACGGTTTCTTTTCCAACAATGATTCCCCTGACAGTATCAGGAGTACCAACTACTACGGCCATTGCATCCAGGCCAGAGGATATTTGGGAAAAGACTTCAAAACCTATTACAAGGGAGAAGTAAAGATGGGCGATACCCCTTCGTTGCTCTACATGATGGATGGCAATCCCTCTGACCCGACCCGTGAAAGCTGGGGCGGAAGCTTCGAAAAGTTCACCTACAGTCCGAGGGTGATATTTAACCGGACTACCATTGTGGCCGACACTGTCACTTTTTGTACCGTGATGGAGTTTCACTTCCAGGGTCCTGTGATTAACCTTCGGCCTGACTCTGCCTGTTTTTACATGGAGACTATCTACAAGAATAATATACAGCGATGGCCCGGTTACTACCTGGGAAACGGAGAATATGCACTTCGGTATATCCCCAAGCAGGCTGAAGTGGTCAACTACCGCTTTACGTCCGGCGTTGCGGGATTTGCACCCGGAGAAGGCCGCGTCGTAGTAACCAACAGCTGGCCGGGAAAACGTCATGCAACCGATTATCAGCTGGGAGCTAACTGGTTTACCGATAAAACTGACTTGTCACTCTATGACGGAAAGATTCAGGGAGGAAAAACAATTCTGAAATGGAGGAGCGATATTTTGTCCGATTGGGCAAAACGCTGGAGTTGGTTGGCAAAGTAGAGATGCGAAAATCAGATAAAAGGCTTAATTTTGGGGCAAAATAGGCCTAAAAAGTATCGCAACGAAATTTAAACAGGCTCTTATCAAAACAGGATGATGAAAATAAAATTTGCAATTATAGCGGTGGTATTGATTCTAAGTATAGATTCTGTTTCCGCTAAAAAAGCACCCGGATTTATTATCAAACACAATTGTGACACTATTTTTGGGGAGGTAAATATTTCATTCTTTGATCCCTATTCGGGCGGATTTGTATTTTATGGAATAAATCTGGAGCCTTTTCAGTCGGTATTGTATTTTAGAGAAAACAATAGTACTCGTTTTACGGCTTTCACACCAAAAGATATTGCGGGTTTCGGTTTTACTTACAAATCGGTAAACTATAGATTCAAGACATTATTGGTTGAATATAGAAGTATCATCAGGTCTGAAAGAAAAAGACTTCGGTTTTTAAACCTGATTTATCAGGGACAGCTGTCTCTTTACAAAGAAATAGTAAGAAAAGAGAGTTATTTTACCACAGGCGCACCCAATAGACTGGTAGATTATTACGATTACTATTTGTACGATGACAAACACGGACTAAAAAGAGTCATCCCAACAAAAGAGTTTAGAACATTAAAAGATATGCTTCAATACTATGGAATGCATCCGAATTTCATCGAGATTCTTCCTTCAGATGCCCGGTTTAAAGATGTAAAGTATTTTCTCGAAGAGTACGATCTGTGGAAACGCTGGATCTATTATTATCTGTAACCTGTAATTCAGCAGTTAAACGAAGCAAGGCCAACCTTTTACCAGAGAAATAGCTACTGCCATCCCTCCCGGAGTGAATTTAGAGAAAGAGGAGAGAAAAGAGGCAGGTTTGGGTTATATTTCGAAGCCCCAAACAGAGAAATGGAAATAGAATAAGAAGCTTTACAGAAAAAGTTTTGCGATTTTTACCCACAATCAAGAGATTCACATCTCCTCATCCGAAAATCTCGTCTGGTACAATTTGAAAAACACAACGACCGCCCCTCTGTTAGTGGATGTATCAGGGACCACAGCACGATCAACTACCGCATAATCTTATCAGCACAAGACATTAGCGCACACATATACAGCCTCTTACAAACTTAATCCTGGCTAAATAATTCATTAAAGCATGGCTGAGAAAAGTGCAAACTGTAAGGGTTTGTTTCCCTCCGAAATTGTGACGCTATTTTACAATAAACTACCTCGTATATTGCTACTAATCACACACTTCCCCTATCCGCCCCTTCATTAATCGCGTGGTATAAAACAATAATTTTTGTAGTTTTGCAAAGTACGTGTACTTATTTTATCAAGAACAACAAACGTAAATACCACAAAATTCTACCATGAATATTAAACGAAAAACATTGTCATTAGCGATTAGCTCTGCAATTTTGGCAGGATTCGGACTACAGAGAAGTTATGCTGTCTCAAGTGCCGAAATGAATGGTATCACTCAAAGCGATACTGTGCGAAGCATCTCCGCGTACTTCACTCCGGCCACAACTACGAAAAAGACTCCCGATGCGAAAGGATTCATTCGACGTTGGTTACTATTAGAGCCCATTAACAAACCCAACCGTAGCAATGCTGTTTTTACCGACAGCTACCTCAGAACAGCATTCACAACCGAGTATTTTCCAAATCAGTTTACGGCTCTTCCCAAAGATGGAGATAAAGTTAAGGTCGGAGAACAGGAACTTACATGGCACGCATTGGATAGTAAAAACTTCAATGTTAAATTGTTCCGTTTTGCCTATGGATTAAGAAAACAAATTTACGGAGTTCTGTTTTGGTCGGTAACCGTGGTTGACTGTCCGCGCGAAATGAAAAACGTAAGAATGGCCGTAGGATCCAATTCGGCGTCGATGTGGTGGCTCAACGGCAAGGAAGCCCTGCTACTTTCGGGAGATAGGCGCATGGTTGTGGACGATTGCGTATCGCCCCGTCTGACCCTGAACAAAGGAAAGAATATCATTCGTGGAGCCGTAATCAATGGCCCGGGAATGAGCGATTTCTGTGTTCGCTTCATAGATGAAAACGGAAAGCCGATCAAAGATCTCACCATTAGCTGCGAATAAAATCAGGTTAGTCATTCCATCGAATCAGAATGCGGAACCGATTATATAGAAAACAATATTGACCTTAAAAACAAATTATTCTCAGATGAACTTTAAATCTAAAATAATGGGCGTAGCAGCCCTGTTATCGGTGCTGTTAGCCGGAACTGCGAACGCACAAACCGGAAAACCATTTATACATGATCCATCAACCATCATGGAGTGCGACGGAAAATATTACACATTTGGCACAGGTAGCGGCGGATTAATATCCGAAGACGGTTGGACCTGGAACGGTGGTGCCGTACGTCCCGGTGGAGGAGCTGCTCCGGATGTGATAAAAATCGGCGATCGTTATCTTATTGCTTATGGCTCAACCGGTGGCGGACTGGGTGGCGGACACGATGGTAAAATAAATACCATGTGGAATAAAACTCTTGACCCAAAATCGCCAGATTTTAAGTTCACTGAACCCGTTGTAGTGGCTTCATCTGCCAATATGGAAGATAACGATGCCATTGATCCGGGACTTCTGCTCGATCCTACCGACGGCCGTTTGTGGTTGTCATACGGCACCTATTTCGGGTTTATTCGTCTTGTCGAGCTCGATCCGAAAACCGGGAAACGGGTAGACGGTAACAAAGCTATCAATATTGCCATCGACTGCGAAGCTACCGATTTGATGTACCGCGATGGCTGGTATTATCTGTTGGGAACCCACGGAACCTGTTGCGACGGAGCTAACTCAACCTACAATATCGTTGTCGGTCGCTCCAGAAAAGTTACAGGTCCTTACCTCGACAATATGGGAAGAGACATGCTGGAAGGTGGCGGTAAAATGGTGATTGCTGCCGGAGGAAGAGTAACCGGACCGGGGCATTTCGGCCGTTGGATTTTGGGTGATGGTGTAGAAAAACTGTCGTGCCACTTCGAAGCCGATTTGGATCAGGGCGGCCGTAGCGTATTAGGCATTCGCCCACTATTATGGAAAAACGGATGGCCTGTTGCCGGAGACAACTTCAAAGAAGGCACTTACGAAATTGAATCGGAAAGAAGGGGATATGCTTTGGAACTGGTAGTGGACTTTACAAGAATGCCGGGTGGCATGCGCGGATTCGGTCATAACACTGACGAGCCGATCAAACCCGTTGCATCGCAGGAGTTGGCCGATGTGATTAAAACCTGGCCGACCGGAAATATTGATGTGAGAATCGGAGACTACATGTTCCGCCCACATCAGAAATGGACGATCACAGCAGTTCCCGATGCAGGCGGATGTCCCGGAGGCCCCTACTACAAGATAGTAATCGCAGGCACTGACCGTGCATTGGCTGCAACTGCAGATACCGAAGTAATAACGGTACCAACATTTACCGGTGCACCCGAACAATTGTGGCGCATCGATCAACTGACCGATGGAACTTACAGGATTATGCCTAAGATAGTTCCTAAATCGAAAGGACAATTGGCATTGATTTCTTCGGGGGACAGTACACCCACTCTTGGCAAATTTGATATGAATAGCGACAATTCCAAATGGAATTTTAAAGCTCATTAAATGATTCCTTGTGAAATGCTTGTGTTGTTGACAACACAGACATAACAACATATCAATTCCACCTTACAATAAAGAAACAATATGATAAAGCAAAGGTCAGAAAGAGCTATTCTTTCTGACCTTTGCTTTATCATATCTTTATCGGAAATTACTCCGACACTTCGATTTTCAGGATCTTATCGCCCCGACGAATCAGGTCAATCACTTCCAAACCTTCCACTACCTTACCAAAGCAAGTGTGTTGACGATCCAGGTGAGAAGTATTTGTGCGCGAATGGCAGATGAAGAACTGAGAACCACCGGTATTGCGTCCGGCATGTGCCATGGACAATACGCCTCTGTCGTGAAACTGGTTGCCGCCTTTCAACTCACAAGGGATAGAGTAACCGGGGCCACCTGCACCTGTACCGTCAGGACATCCGCCCTGAATCACAAAATCAGGAATTACACGGTGGAAAGTCAACCCATCGTAAAATCCTTCTTTAGCCAGCTTGATAAAGTTAGCTACGGTTTTAGGAGCATCCTGCTCGTAAAACTCAACCAGCATCTCGCCTTTTTCGGTAATAATCTTTGCCGTTTTCATAAGTACGTATCTATTTATAATTGTTTCTATAGTTATATCGATGCAAAGTTGGTGATGTTTTGCGGCATTCTCAAATCCTGACCTGGTTATTCATTTTATTTAATCACAAAAGAGATAATGTTACATTTTCAGTAAGAATACCGAAGCGTAAACGGCAAGAAAAAGATTTTTGAACGTTTTTACCGGTTAGAGTGCATGATTCATAATCATGAGGTTCCCAGTTTAATAACTTGTCACCCTGTAAACAAAGAGCACTTATCCGGATTTGGTAAGTGCTTTTTAATTCTCACTAAATTTTTCTCAATTGCAAAGGAATTGATGGCGCGATAGTTCAGTTGGTAAGAGCGCATGATTCATAATCATGAGGTCGTAAGTTTAATAATTTATCCCCCCATAAACAAAGAGCACTTATCCGGATTAGGTAAGTGCTCTTTCGCTTTTCTACTAATTATTTAGCATAAGCCTCATGATAAACCAGATTGGTCAGGCTGATGATATACTGTTTCGGATTGGTATTGATATACCTTACACTGTATTTCATCGGGTACCAACCTTCGCTTTGGAATGCAGCCGGTTGCCTGATTTCGATGGTTTCGTTCGGTTGAGTCAGCAAATAATCCCGTGTAATCATCGGTTCGTAGAAGATGAAACGTCCGTCATAACTACCAAAGATAAAGGTTTTGGTAAATGTCCCCCCATTGAATTCCGGAGCAAGCAAATCGACCCAGTGAGCTCCCATTTGCGGTACTCCTCCCGGAATCTTCCAATACATCGGCGGGCAGAAGATTGAGTCTGGTACGTGGGCAAACTGTACGGTATCGTTAGGTCCGATTGCCAGCCGTTGAGCATTGGTAAATCCAAAGTAGAAGTGGAAATCAAAGTGGGGCTTGTCATAGACGTGTGCCGGCTCGTGTCCCATCGGGTTCCAGTCAATCAACGCATGGGTAAAGTTTGTTTTTCCCGCTTTGAAATGGAAGGGAAGGGTGATGGAAGTGGGTTGTTCCGGGAGACTTG
>JAUZOF010000135.1 GCA_030706585.1 Bacteroidota bacterium | reverse complement strand
TATAAATAATATATTGACAATGACCCGGTCTTGTTTCATCATGAAATATTGTAGCGTAGTATCAGCTTTTCTGTTTTGCATTGGCGTGATGAATGTAAAATCAGCGGGTACAGAAAAAGGACAACAAAAAATGTTATCCATTGCCGGGGTAGTACGTGATGCGCATACTAAACTACCTATTACGGCAGCGCAGATCACCGACTACAAAAAAAGTGTATCAGCAACAACCGATAAAAATGGGGTGTTTCGGATAAAAATTTCATCAGCGAAAGAAGTTGTCTTTGTTTCGGCCTTTGATTACGGTTCGCGCGAAGTTCCTGTTCAGGGGAAAGATTCTGTTGTGATTGATCTGTATCCGGATGCTTTTGGTAGCTATTATAAAGAGGTCGAGGGATTAACCGGAAGCAATTATAATTCGTTTCAGGTGCCGGCATCTAAGCAGGCCAGTGACTTTAGCCAATCAACAGCTATCTCGGTCGATGACCTGCTGCAAACAGAGTTGGGCGGTAGTGTAAAAGCAACCTCCCGTTCGGGCCTGACTGGAATAGGAGCTTCTGCTTTTATTCGTGGCATTAACTCGCTGAATGCAAATGCGCAGCCATTGTACATTGTGGATGGTATCATTTGGAATAACTATTATAGCGACGGTTCTTTATTCGATGGGTATTACTCTAATCCGTTGGATAATATCGATGTGAATGATGTCGAAAGTGTGTCCGTTTTGAAGGATGGTACTTCTATTTACGGCAGTAAAGCTGCCAATGGGGTTATCCTGATTAAAACCAAAAGAGGTAAAAGCACGGTTACCAAAATAAATCTGAATATTATGACCGGAATTACCGATCAGCCTAAAACGATACCGGTAATGAATGCTGACCAGTACAGGGAGTATGTAAGTGATATTTTGGGAACAACCGGATTGGATAATAATACGATTTCCAGTTTGCCTTATTTACTTGAAGATCCTTCAAAACCAATTTATAACACCTACCACAACAATACAAACTGGAATGATCAGGTGTACCGTCAGGGGGCAACCAACAGCTATTCGATCAGCGCAAATGGTGGTGATGAAAAAGCGTTATACTATTTCTCTTTGGGTTATACCGGAAATACAGGGGTTGTAAAATCGACGGATTTTGAGAGAATGAACGCCCGGTTTAATGCTGATGTCAATGTGTTTAAAGGGATGAAGTTAGGTCTGAATATCGGATTTACACACATCAGCCGCACATTGCTGGATGATGGAGTGAACGATTATACTTCTTCCACTTGGCTTAGCCGGATTAAGTCACCATTTTTGAGTCCCAATACTTTTACTTCATTGGGTAAGCAAACAATCGACTACGATGACAGCGATATTTTTGGTCTTGGTAATCCATCTGCTATCATTGCCAATTCTAATAACGCGTTAAAACAATTCCGTTTCAACCTCGGTGTTACACCAACATTTAATTTTTCACCGAATCTGTCGTTGAGCTCTCAGTTTGATTTCAGTTTGTACAAAAACAATGAAGAGTATTTCATTCACTCGACTGGTATTCCTACGAGATATTTAGACGGTATAGGAAATGTAGAAAACTTCAGATACAGTTTAATGGTACATGATGTCGCTGTGTTTGACGAAACAAAACTGACTTATCAGAATAAATTTGATGGGTTCCATAACCTTAAGGCTATACTGGGATGCCGATATACCGGAAGCAACTATGAAAGTGATCTTGCCGGCGGTTATAATAATGACAAAGTACCTCTCTCAAACAGTTATGAGCATTTGAATGTAACAGGAGCCAATAACTTAGTGCATACTGTTTCGAATTATGTAAATCTGGAGTATAACTATGATCGTCGTTATTTACTTACCGGTGTGGCTTCGATGGATGGCTCTTCCCGTTTTGGAAGCGATGTCAAGGGGGGATTTGATTTTCTGGGACAAAGTTGGGGACTTTTTCCTTCAATCAATGCAGCCTGGTTGATGTCGTCTGAAAAATTCATGAAACATATTGAGTTCCTGAACTTCTGTAAAATCAGAGCAGGGTATGGATTGACCGGAAACGATGATATTGAGGATTATCGGACCAGAACTTATTTTTCCTCAATTCGCTATATGGATAGAGCCAATGGCCTGATTCTTCGCAATATCGCAAATCCCGGGCTGCAATGGGAAACAACCCGTAAGGCAAATCTTGGAGTGGATATGGGGCTTTTCAATGACAGAGTCTCCCTTTCATTTGATCTCTTCTCTAATGTGACTGACAATATGCTCAATCTCAGAACCTATCCTGACGTTACCGGTTTGGGTACTTATTGGGGCAATGGCGGTAAAATGTCAAATAAGGGCTATGAGTTATCTCTTGATGTAAAAGCTTTGAATCTGAAGAACCTGACCTGGGAATTAGGATTAAATGTAGGTCATTACAAAAATGAGATTTTGGCTTTGCCGGAGGGAGATTACACAACGTCAGTATATGGCGGAGAAGTGCTAACTGCTGTTGGCCACCCGGTTGGTACATTCTACGGATATAAAACAGATGGTGTTTTTGCAACACAACAACAGGCAGCAGCGGCTAATCTCAAAACACAGGATCAGAGCGGAACATATCGTAGCTTTACAGCTGGAGATATTCACTTTGTAGATGTGAATAAAGATGGTATGATTGATGCTAAAGATAAACAGGTAATTGGAAATCCCAATCCGGATGTTTACGGTACAGTTTCGAGCAAATTGACCTATAGGAGATTAACCTTAAATACTCTGTTTACTTACTCCTTCGGTAATGATATCTATAATTATCAACGGAGCCAGTTAGAGTCTGGCAGTAATTTTTACAATCAATCAACCACTATGCTTTCAAGATGGACCGGCGATGGACAGCATACGTTACAGCCAAAAGCTGTTTATGATGATCCGGAGGGCAATGCACGCTTTTCTGACCGATGGATTGAGGATGGCTCATATTTCCGTTTGAAGACCGTTTCACTTTCATACAATGTGCCTTTGAAAGTTAAATTCCTGGATGGATTGACAATTTGGGCTTCTGCTAATAACTTGTTGACCTTCACGAAATACCTGGGTTCGGATCCTGAATTCTCAGCCCGTAACTCGGTTTATTATCAGGGTATAGACAACGGATTAGTTCCTCAGAGCAAAAGTTACTATCTGGGAGTGAAAATAAATCTCTAATCCGAGTTGAACAAAATAGTGTATAAAATCAAATACAAGAGACATGAAACGACTATGTAAGATATTGATATTCTCATTCATTGCATCAGCATTTCTGCTGGCAACGGGATGTAAAGATTTTCACGATGTGGATTCCGAACGTTTGCTGTTTGATGAGGAATATCAGATGAAATCTCCCACAGATACACTCTATTCGATGGTGGGTATATTTTCCCAACTACAGAAAATTTCACAGAATTATGTGTTGTTAGGTGAGTTAAGAGGTGATTTACTGGATGTTACCGGATCATCGAACCAGTATCTGAAAGAGATCAATAACTTTGAGATTTCAGAGAATAATCCCTATGTGAATAACATTAAGGATTATTATTCTATCATCAACAACTGTAACTATGTGATTCATAATATCGATACGGCTTATGTAAGCAAAGGACAGAAGGTGATGTATAAGACATTCGCTGCGGCTAAGGCGATTCGCGCCTGGACTTATATGCAGATTGCCCTGAATTATGGCAAGGCGAAATATTATACAAATCCTATCGTCACGATGGCAGACGCCAATAAGAGTTATCCGGAGTATTCTATAACCGAACTAGCTGATCTTTTGATTGAAGACCTGTTGCCATGGAAGGATATCCGGAATCCTCAGATCGGAAGTATTGGTTCGAATACAGATACGCGATACTCTTATTTCCCAATTCGTTTCCTGTTGGGGGATCTTTATCTCTGGAAAGGTGATTATTTGAATGCTGCAAATGAATACCGCGATCTTATGTATAACGGAAGTTATATCATTTCACCTGATTTCAATGATAGAGCCAAAATTGCAAATAATGTGCTTGATAGTTGGGAAAGTTTTAAATGGACGGATATTTTTGCTCGTTCTTCATCCGAAAATATTACTTCGATCGCTGTTTCTACACAGTATGGTGTCAAATTTGATTTAGACAGTCTGAACTATAAGCATATGTTCAAGCCGTCAGCAGCAGCCATAAATAATTGGTTGTCGCAGCAATATTACCCTCATGCCGCCTGGAATACCACGTTCCGTAAATATCTGTCAGCGAACTATGGTGTTACCTCCGATTCATTGACTGATATCAGAATGCTGAGTTCGTATAATGACACGTACAGTTTGTCAACCAGAATATCAACAGCATCACCCTCTTCGTATTTTATTAATAAGTTTAGCTACATGGACTTTCAATACGATGATTATACCAAAAACGTATTAATCTATCGTTCGGCATTACTTTACCTACGTTATGCAGAGGCGGTAAACCGATTGGGAAAACCAAACCTTGCATTTGCCGTTTTACGGTTTGGGTTGACTAACTCTAATATTAGTAGTTCGAAAGTTGTTCCAAAATGGGAAAAACCGACACCGCTACCTAATTATATGAATTTTACTGATGTTAGATTTGATAGAAACATCGGTATCAGATCCCGCGGACTCGGTCCTGTAAATCAGGATTCAAGTTATGTAATTCCATCTAAATCTTCTTTATCGGATTCTGTATTGTATGTTGAAGATTTAATTCAAAAAGAGCTAGCTTTAGAGACAGCCTTCGAAGGCAATCGTTTCCAGGATTTGATGCGCTTTGCTTACCGTCGTAATGATCCTGCATATCTTGCTGATAAAGTGGCAGCAAAATATACACAAAATAAGGCGGCAATTAGAAGCAAACTAATGAATACAGCTAACTGGTTTATCAAATAGAGGAGATTTCTGTTTTTTGATTCGTGGTGAGAATTCCCCATTGGTGTGATACTTAATTGGGGCTTGTGTAAACTATAATTGGAGGAGCTTTCGGGTTCCTCCTTTTTTATTGTAAGAGAAGTGTGTTGATTCAAATTTGATATGAGGTTTTATTCCAGTATAGATATGACTTATAAAAAGGTAGATTCATATCGCGCATGATTAACTCGATTTCATGTATCATAGAAGTGTACAAATGTATATTTCGAAGGATACTTCAGTTAAAAAAAATCCACTACCGCCTCAAGATATGGCCAATTAGACGTATGTGAAGTCTAAAAGGTGATATTATTGATTTTTCTGCACCTCAAAAAGATATTTATCCACCCCGGTTGATTGGATATAGTAGTAATTTGCATTACTGAAAAACACATCTGATACTCAACCTTAAAACTGATTACTTATGAATAGCAGTGCCTAGTATTTTCTTCCTGAAAAAGTATTTCTGAAGTTCTGACCCCGGATAAATCAAATATTGAGTCTAAATTGAAATTGATTTTTAACTATCTAAACTTCATTTATTCTCTTAAATGGATTATCCCCAATAATGGGTAGGGACATTCGGATATTCAGTCCGAAACAATTGAAAAAAGACAACTTTCCAAATCAAGAAATAACGGAATGTTGGTTGTATGCCTGACATCCCGGATATATTAGTACAAATAACACTTAAAATTAATTCTATGAAAATCACTAAACTAATGAGGTGCGTTTTATACGTACTTTTCGCATCATTTAGCTTAGTTGGGTGCGATCAATTGGGCAGTTTTTCTATTGACTCCCCCGCTGATCTACTAAGCAGGATCGACTCGATTGCTAATTCGAAACCGAACACAGGTGACACAACCTACGTCACCATCAATAACGCACTCGTAGGAAACGAGGATAACAGTTCCGGTTGGTGGACTGCATTCTCTGATTACTTCGCCATCCCATCCAATAAGTTATTGCATTTGGAATTTATCAACTACACTTCAGGTGCCAACAACTGGAACAACTGGAATCTTGCTGTTACCAATAATATAGCAGATCGTTCTTCCAGTAGTTATAAAGAATACTTTGTTCTTCGCTCAGATGCATACGGCTGGGGTAACAGTGATTTTAATTTGAAAATGATTACCCAAAACTATCCTGACACAGATGGAGACGGTGATATCTGGAATGACTTCCGCAAAACTATGCAAGGCGCTCGTGTTTCAATCGACATTGACCACTCAGCTACCGGCAATGCATATGTAACTGTCACTACAGTTGGAACCAATGGAACTACGCTGGTTGAAACATATCAACAGCCAGTCTCTGCCACAGATGCCATAAATGCTTTCTTAGTTTGTGACGGTAGCCATTTCGCGATGAAAAAAGCATACCTTATACCTTCGAAAGTTACAACGGTAGTTGATGCAACTCCGGTTTCAATCTCAGTTTCGGGAACTCCTACTTTTGTTGAATTAGGGAATAAAGACTACTGGGGCAGTGCAACTGCTACTGTTACATTCTCTGACGGATCTTCTAAGGTGGTGGATTCTAAAGATATATCGTTTAATGTCGTTCCTGATATGACTACCGTTGGTAAAAAAACAGTTATTGTAGCATATAGCAAAACTAAACAAGGTGCGTACACCCAGGCTGTTTCAACCTTTTACTCACTGGACGTAACACTATCAGTTACAGCTCTGGAGGTTACAACAGCTCCTACCATTACGAAATATTATTTCTACAACAGCGACCCTATTATTTTCAATACAACCGGTCTTGTTGTAACAGCCACTTATTCCGATGGTTCAAAAGCGGTTATTCCAAATTCGACGCTTACTTTTGGAAAGATCGCTGCGGCAGCAGGTTCTCAATCGGCTGACATTTCGTATGTAGGAGCATCGAAAACAGTTACTACAACTTGTCCGTTAACTCTTGTGAAAGGTGCAAGTCAGGTAGGAAACACCGATTTCTCTTCTGCATGGTGGACAGCATTCTCTTCAGATTATAATGTTGCTTCAGGTTCAAGCAAGACAATTACAATGTATTGCTATTCCGATAATGTTTCAAACTGGCACAGTCCATGTACCATCCTACGCAAAGCCGACAAAACAGAATATGGTGTAGTGCGCATGGATAACTTCGGATGGGGAACCGGATATGGAACAGCTACTGCTACAAACGACTGGAATTTTAGTACATTCACATCAAACATCAGTGGATCAAAGGTAGTGATTAAAGTTACCAACAATGGAAATAATACAGCGGATGTACTTTACACTGTTACATATGCCAACGGTGAAACACATACACAACAGTATACCGGTATCACAGTTGACAGTTCTGATTTGAATTATGCACTCGTAACTGAGGAATCATATCTCGTAATTGTTCAATAATCACTAAGATAAAATCTATATACAATGAAATATTCATATTTATTCCTCTTAGGATTGCTGGCTCTCTCCCCTGCAACATATGCAGAAAGTACAGGTAGTGCCGGCCAGATGTCAATGACTCAACAAGGTAAAATGACAGTAAAAGGTAAAGTCGTTGACGAAAAAGGAGAACCGCTTATTGGCGCTACTGTGCAGCAAAAAGGTACAACTACCGGTGTCATAACTGATCTGGATGGAGAGTTTTCTCTTTCTGTACCTTCTGGTGCTACGTTGGTAGTATCATACGTAGGGTGTAAAAAACAGGAAGTAACTGTAGGTAGTAAAGCCAAACTCGGAAATATTACCCTGATTTCTGATTCAAAGGAACTAAGCCAATTGGTTGTAATTGGTTATGGTACACAACGTAAGGTTGATCTTACCGGCTCGGTTGCCATTGTAAATACTGAAGAGATGAAAAAAGTATCCAACTCAAACATCTCTACCATGCTCGAAGGGAAAGTAGCCGGTGTACAAATTACATCTGACGGACAACCCGGAGCAGACCCAACTGTGCGTATTCGTGGTATTGGATCGTTTGGAGCCACTAATCCTCTTTACGTTGTTGATGGAGTACCTATGGGAACAACAGTCCGAGACTTCTCTCCAAATGATATCGAATCGCTTCAGGTGTTAAAAGATGCTTCGGCTGCTGCCATTTACGGTTCTCGTGCTGCCAACGGTGTCGTTATCATCACCACCAAGCAAGGTAAGAAGAATCAGCCGATGAGAATAGACTATAGCGGTTACACCGGTTTTGACAATGTTCAAAGAGGAGTATACGATGTGATGGATTCCAAACAGTATGGTCAATATGTAAATATGGCATACGCAAACAGTGGAATGAGTGTACCTGGTGGATACGATCCAACAAATGCAAACTATTTGTATAATGCTGATGGAAGTGCCAAAGTGAATACAAACTGGTTTGACGAGGCATTTAAAACAGGTATTCGTCAAAATCACAACATAAATTTGTCAGGTGGTGGTAACAACAATACTTACAACGTTGGTCTGGACTACTTTAGCCAGAAAGGAACCATGGTGGGCACCGGTCCGAACTTTGATCGTTATACCGGTCGTTTTGTAAATACTATGGAAGCCAAATTTGTAAAACTCAAAACAAACGTAGTGTATAGCCACAGCAGTCAGGATAATATGGCGCTAAGTAATGCCAATGAATATGTACAGGGACTTTATGGTTCTCAATATCCTGTTATGGCTTCTGTGCTGTTAACTCCTCCAACCATTAAGGCTTATGATCCTTCGACCTGGGTTCTGGATGGTAAAATTTCAGCTGCAACGAATTACACATACGATTCGTATGGATACGGTACTTACTACGATGATGTACACGGCGATTTACGCGTAACCAACGTGCTGTTGGAAAATAATTTAATAAAGAGAAATACTACGGTGGACCGAATTGTTGCTACAGGTTCTGCTGATGTGGATCTATTTGATATGATTGGGCGAAAAAATAAAAATCATAAGTTAGATTACAATATCAACATGTCGTACAGCAAGACCATCGCAAAGGATCTAACATTCATCCCTTCGTTTATTCAGAGTACAACCAACTATCTAGCCAAAAGTGATGAAAAGCTAACAGAAGGCTATAGAAATTATGGGAATGCCCTTATAGAAAACACTTTAAGCTACGATGGTAAAATAGGGCTTAATCACATCAATGCAGTGGTCGGTCAAACATTTGAGCGAACAACGACTCATACACTAACTGGTGTAGGTACTACATTAAGTGAACCTTACTATCTGCAATTAGACAATGCTGAGACCAAATCATCATCTTCTTCAGAATATGAACATAAAATGGCTTCGTTTATTGGCCGTTTAAACTACAATTTTGATGATAAATACCTGATTTCTGCTTCAGCTCGTCGTGATGGAGATAGCCGTCGATTTGCCATATGGTGTGGCCTAACGCCAGAGCTCAGGCGCAGGCGCGGGAAGTGATGCCACGACGACCTGTCCCG
>JAUZOF010000134.1 GCA_030706585.1 Bacteroidota bacterium | reverse complement strand
GGAGGAATAAAAGTGTACACCGGAACCGGAAAAGTGTACACTGTTGCGGAAAAAGTGTGCACTGATGCCGGAAAAGTTCGCACCGTACGCGTATAAGTATGTGCTAAATGTGTATAGGTGTTTTGTCAATAATAAAAATTAGTACCAGATGTCTGGGCTGTTTGTTTTTTGTAATCAGTGTAATAATAGGTTCTTTTTATTCTGTTTATGTAATCTGATTTTGCAGGCAATTGTGTTGGAATAGAGGTCTTGTGTTAGTGGCTGGTTTTGTTTTTTAGTTGATAGTGCTCTGTTTCTGTTTGTGCAAATGATATAATATTAGCTATTTAAGTGATTTCTGTCGATTCGGTTAGCAATCGGGTGGTTTAAGCGGATTATGGTGTTCTGTATTATTTGCAAGAGCTGAAAACTGATTGGATATTGTATCGTTTGAGTGGGATTCGGAAGGGGTTAATTAAGGTTGTTGGTGAAAATATTTAGTGTTGCAATTAAAATAGCAATATTTGATAACTCCAGTTTTGTTACGAATTGTAATTTTGTGATACTAAGCTTTTGTAGATGGTAAACGAAATTGCAAGAAAACGTATAAGCCAGATGATTGATTACATAGAGTCTCACCTGGATAGAAAGATGAATCTTGATCATTTTGCCGAAGTGGCCATGTTCTCAAAGTTTTATCTGTTCCGTCTGTTTAAATTAGAAACGGGGGAGACGGTTTTGAAATTTGTAAAGCGTCTGAGGATGGAACACGCCTATCGGAGAATTCTGATGGATCGTTCGGTAAATATAGAGGATATATCCATGGAGTTGGGATATAGTTCCTGTACCAATTTTTCGAGAGATTTTCGTATTTTCTTCGGAATGTCCCCCTCTGAGGTTAGGGTGGATTCCGGATTGTCGGTCAGAGGTTCCTTGTCAGGGGTGGAGAAATTTCCGGTAGCCTTTAAAGGAATAGAAGTGTATCCCGATCGGTATGTCGCATATCTGAAAGTCACAAAAGGATATCAGCCCGATGCTATTATTGCCAGTTTTATGGAATTGTTTGGCCTAGCCTTTCGGGAAAACTTCAAGGTGAGTCAGGCGGTGGGACTTCCTTGTAATGATCCGGACCGTACCCCTGCCGGAAAGTGTATCTATGATACCTGCCTGGTGATCGATAAGCCGCAGGGGCGATTGGGCGATTATATCTGTAACTTCAAAACGGTGAAAGGTGGATGCTATGCCGTATTCCGGTTTGAGGGAGATAAACATCAGTTCCCGCTGGCCTGGAATTATATCTATGGGAAATGGCTGGTGGAGAATAACTATCAGCTTGATGATGCCCCTCGCCTCGAAGTTTTCGATCATCTTGATGGAGAGGTGTCCGAAGTGTTGAAAGCCTGCCTCTGTCTGCCCGTAAAACCTCAGAATCAGAAGAGGGTGCGGTAATAGCCTGAGTGCATGGAAATGGAAAACTAATAATCGATTATAGTATATATCTCAGAGAATAGAATCGTAGTATTAACAACTAAATTTTGAAAGCTATGTCAGATGCTTCCAGAATTCCGCGGGGGATAGATGCTTTTAGTCCCTACATCGGAACTACGGCGACTTACTTGACAGCCGGAACACCAGAGACGAACGCCGAACGTCTCGGGGTACTTCCAAAAGAAGTTGCCCAGTGGACGAGCTTTTCTGTTGAATGGATCCCACTTTACACTTTGTATTGTGACAAATTGAATGGACGCACGACAGCGGTGACTAACAGATTGTATGATATCATTGACCGCTGTATTACTTTTGATCAGACCTACCATATCCTGGACCGTATTGCCGCTTCACCTAATGTGACTATTGTTGATTTATCTACATTCAACATTAAGAAAGGTGCATTGCAGAAAACAACCCGCTCTGTTGCAACCACTCCTATCAGTGAGCCGGTTCTTGCAGCTTTGCAGGCGTTGGGTGGAGGATCTTTCTACATCAAATGCCGCAGTACCACTAGCGAACGGGCTTCGATCCTCGAAGGTGCGGACTGTGTACAGTTTGTCTATGTGGTAGGCGATACTCCTCCGACTTCTGCCGAAATGGCCGGTCTCTCAAAGGACATCTCTACCAAGGCTTGCTTTACTCTTCAGCTCGGTGCAGGAAGCTCGGCGAAGTACCTCTACATCTACTTCCGCTGGTACAACACCAAGCATCCCGAACTGGCCGGCCCCTGGAGCAGTATGCAGATGAGTTTGATTATGTAGTTCTTTGGTGTTTGCCCATACTGTTTGAAACCCGACCTCTTCTCCGGCGATTGCCGGGGAGGGGAGTCGGGTTTGGTGTGAAATGGAGTAAGCCTCATCGCACCGGACATAAAACCGTAGAAAGGTGATGTTCCGTTGGTGGGATTTGCAATCCCACTTTCTTCATACTATGAGCATTTGTAATGCGAAAACAAATAGGCAGAACATTAGAGGAATTGCTAAAATGCTTAATTTTATAGCGGAATAGTTTGTTGTCGGATTTTAAATCCTAGTAGTATTTAAAAGGTGGGATTGCAAATCCCACCGACGGTTCCGCTACTTTATACGGTATATCCGGAGGGGCGGGGGGATCTGTATGGGCCGGAGAACAAATGTATAATGGATTTACTTGGTGGTGTAATGAAGTTGGTGCTTATGCGAGTTATATTAATTCAGGAGCTTGGATTCCTGCAGGAGCTTATAGTAGATAATGTTGTTAACGGAAAAACAAATGGAATATAGAAAAACTATCAAAAGACATCTAAATGCAATAAGTGGATCAATAATGTTTGTAATCTACTTGTTAATTGCTTTTTTCTATTTTGGTGAAGTATATGGATTTGAGAAACATTTGATTTGGTTCTTTTCTATTTTATTTATTGTGAATATTGCAGTTGTTCTTTATTTGCATTTTCAATATAATAAGGAGGACGAGGGTAAAATATTATCAATTGATAGAGAAAATAGTTTGATGACTATTGACAATGGGAGGGAAAAAATTCTAATCCCTTTTGTAGAGATACAAAAAATTGAGATTCATATGATGCCTTCGAAATACAGGGGGAGTAATATTCAATTCTTTCCTTTTGAGGAGTATAATTATGCAGTGATTTTTGTCGGTCATGAGAAATATATAATTACTTGCCTAATGATTGAAAATCTAAGACAATTTTTTCTCGATTTGGGTCTAAATGTAATTCGAATAAAGGAATTATTGACAATTATCAATAAATAACCCGTCCCGCAGGGGGGGACAAAACCTTCCAAAATATAAACACTGGGCTTGGCGCTTCTGGGGTTGGCTTAGGAGCTAAGGAGTTGATGATTCAAGGAGCAGTTGCACAATCGAGAGGCGTTAGCCTTGTTCAAGCCGGAAAAGCTCTATTAGTCAGATTCCCGTCGCACCGGATATAAAAACCGTAGAAAAGAGATGTATGGTTAAGGCGGAAACAACGTTCAGCGCAGCTAATTGCATTCCGCCTTTCCAGTATTATCAGGAATTGTATTCCGAAAGCAAATAGGTAGAACATTTAGAGGCATTACTAAAATGCTTATTTTTATAATGGAATAGCTTGTTGTCGGATTGAAAATCCTGATAGTATTTTAGGGGGCGGAATGCAATTCCGCCCCGACGGTTCAGCAACTTTCTGCGTTATATCCATTGGGACGGTTATGAATATTCGACGGGGGCATTATAAAAAACAACAACATGCGAAAGAAAACGAAGTTGATATTATCGCTTACAATTATTTCTGGAATTATCTTATTGAAAGAGATAATGATGGAACATTTCTTCCCTGGTCTAACCTTTATTAATAGTACCTTGACAATTACAAATAGGATTGTCGACTATTTTGCATTTTCGATATTTATCCTCAGTTTTCCACTGCTTTTCAACGTGCGAAAGATTTTAACAATACCTTTAGGTGTAATCTTGTTCTCGTTTTTCATTGTAAATTCTTGTGCTGAAATATATCCTATCGAAACAACCACTGAACCTGTTGATATTTCAATATTGAAGACTTATGATAGCGGAAGTAAATTGATTATAAGAGAATACATAAATGCAAAGACAAACGAAATAATTCATGACACTGTTTTGGTGAAAGACAATTTTATATTCAGACAAATAATTGACGAGACACAAAAAACAACGAATCGTTAATACATCCCATCGACGGTTTCGTTAATTCCTACAGTGTATATATGCTACGGGGTGAGGGGGTATTGGTTGAAGGATTAACTAACAAATATTGATATGTCTTGGAGTATTGTTTTTATTGTGATTTTAACTGTTGGGGTATTGCTAGCTATTTATTCGGCAATACTTATTTATAAATCGGTAATAACATATAATTGGAGTTTAACTGAAGGGAAAATTGTTTTTTCTCAGATAGAGACAACTACATCATCTTCTTCTTTCGGAGCAATTGATGGTTATAATGCATCTATTCGATATACCTATATCATTAATGAAGTAGAGTATATTTCACGAAGAATTTATTATGGAGATAAGATCTCATTGGGGTTCCCTTTTATTGCAAATTCACTATTAAATGAATTTACTATTGATAAGAAAGTAGATGTTTTTTATAATCCTCAAAACCCATATTGTTCTGTCTTAAAGAAAGGTCTCCATTTTGAGGTTTTTTTTGCGTTATTATTTGGTATATGTTTTGCGTTAATAGGAGCGTCTCTTTTATTTGGCCTTTTATGATATTCATTGCTGAAAGCAAGCCGTCCGGCTTGCAACTATAGTATTGACTAGAATATGAAAACAGTTTCAATAAATTGAATTTCTGAAACTGATTTCTGCATAATGTATTATGATTAAGCAAGGGTAATCGGAGAAGAATGTGTATTTAAGAGAAGCTGTTCTGGAAATCAGGTGTTTTGTTAAATAAGGGAAAGTTAGGCGGTTTTGTTTTTTCAACGAGAATGTATGTAGCTTGTTGTCGAATGGCTGAGTGCGATATTTGAGGTTTGTTGATGGAATTGATAATCTACTGTGTAACGTTTTCGCTTAATGGGTGCCGCGGTTTTTAACTGCTGATTCGATCATAATAAAGAAAATAGTAATGCGGTTACAAACCGCATCACCCGATTGTCCGTGGTCTATATGAAATTCAGCGCAAAGTTATCGTTAGTCTTTCTTTGTATAGCTGTCATCGAACGGGGTATAAAGAAGAAAAGATAGTGGATCTTTGGTGGGGGAAATCTGGGTATTTTATCTTATGGTCTGGGTTTTACTTAACTGTATAAATTTTACTATTATGAAGTACATCTATTACACATTATATCTGTTTGATAAAAAGATGGAGTTTTTGATAAGGCGATCGACACCACTTGTCAATAGTGTTGGTATAATGAGTGCGATTGTTACTTTCTTTTGTATTTCAATTGGAAATGTGGTGAAAAAAGACTTCTATCAGAGCTATCCCATGGCTATTGTTATACTTTTTACGGTTATATACATTGTTAGTCAACAACTACTATATAGCTATTTTGAAAAAAGAGAAGTGGATATAATAAAAGAGATGACAGCTAAGCGGTTGAAATATAAGGTGATGATAGTGCTTTTCTCTACATGCTTTCTTATTTCTCTTTTTGTATTAACGGTGTGGCTGATGTATTATAATGTTGAATTTGAACTTTATCAATATTTTAAATGACAGGATAATACCTGAGTGTAGCTTCTCTCAGCATGGCATTATCCCTTATTTGTCGTTTCTCCATCTTTCCTTATCTTTGTTCCTATCAAATCAACCCCATGACCCACAAACGTATTTCGCTGAAAGACATCGCTAAAGAGCTGGGCCTCTCCATCTCTACGGTATCGCGGGCGCTCAACGGGCATCCCGAGATCAGCGAAGCCGTGGTACAGCGGGTCAAGGCATTGGCAGAGCAGTGGAACTACTCGCCCAATCCCTTCGCAATGGGATTGCTGCGCTCCAATACCAAAATACTGGGGGTGATTGTGCCGGATATCGTTACCCATTTTTATTCCTCCATCATCAGCGGGATAGAACATGTGGCGAGAGAGAATGGATATTACATCCTGATATCAACATCGCACGAGAGTGTTGAAAAAGAACGGGAGGTTGTTGAAAACTTGTTGAAAACCCGTGTGGAAGGAATCATCGCCTGCCTGTCACAAGAGACCCTCACCTTTGACCATTTCCTGAAACCGGCTGATTATGATACACCTGTGGTATTTTTCGACCGCGTTTGCCTGCCGGAGAAGTTTTCAACAGTAACGGCTAATAACCGACAATCGGCCTATACCCTTACCGACCATTTTATCCAACACAACAGTCGGCGCATTGCCTACCTGGGCGGACCGGCTCACCTTAGCATCAGCCGTGAGCGCAAGAATGGTTACCTCGGAGCATTGGCCAAAAACAAATTGCCGGTGGATAAGCAACTGATCCTCGAAGATAAAATGTCCTTTGAGGCGGGAGTGGAGTGGGTGAACCGATTACTCGACCTGCCCCAGCCGCCCGATGCCTTTTTCTGCATGAACGATATGCTCTCCTTTGCCGCCATCCGGGAGATCAAGCGCCGGGGACTTCGTATCCCGCAGGATATCGTGATCGGGGGCTTCTCCGATGAGTTTCATTCTACTTTTATCGAGCCGTCGCTGACGGCTATCTCGCATCCTACCTTCGATATGGGATGCCGGGCCTGCGAACTCATGTTTGATCACATCCGCGGGGATAAATCGGTCCGTCAGGTGACAGTGGATTGTTCCCTCGAGGTGCGCGACTCTTCCCTTCGCTAACCGGCTCATTCCGTTCCCTTTGGGCAGAATCATTTTTTTGAGTTATCTTTGCCGACAGTTTTCCAAAGGCTTGTTTTTGCCCCTGATTGGCTTTGCCGATCTAACGATTCCCCTCAAGGGGACTTTGTTTTCTACGATTAATTCACTCAAAGTGCCATTAATATCAATCCGGTTGCTATTGATGGGCTTACTACAGCAAAAGCCCCCTTTAGGGGGTGGGGGGCAGAAGTGGATGAAAGGATTATCATTTCTTTAGAATAGCGAAAATATTATATATGAGATACCAGATTAATGCTCCGCAGAAAGTAACCGGAGAAATCAAACTTCCCGCTTCGAAAAGTATCAGTAACCGCGTGCTGATTATCAACGCCCTGAGCTATAGTGACCATGCCGTAAGTAACGTAGCGGATTGCGACGATACCAACGTGATGCTCAAAGCGCTGGAGTCGGACGACTGCAACTTCGATATCGGTGCGGCCGGAACTTCGATGCGCTTTTTGACCGCTTTCCTCTCTAAAATTGTTGGCGAGTGGACTATCACCGGTACCGAGCGGATGAAAAACCGTCCCATCCGTATCCTGGTGGATGCGTTGAACAAGCTGGGCGCTAAAATCGAATACATGGAGAAAGAGGGTTATCCCCCGTTGCGCATCTTTGGTAGCGCATTGCAGGGCGGTGACCTGTCGCTCGATGGCAGCGTGAGCTCGCAATACATCTCTGCGCTCTTGATGGTGGCTCCGACGATGGAAAACGGACTGAACCTGACCCTTGAAGGCAACGTAATCTCCAAACCCTATATCAATCTGACCCTTCGCCTGCTCGAAGAGTTCGGCATCAAATCAAGCTGGGTGGGCAATACCATCAAAATCAAGCCGCAGGAATTTATCCCGAAACCTTTTACCGTTGAATCGGACTGGTCGGCGGCTTCTTACTGGTACCAAATCGCCGCATTGAGCAAAGATTTCGATATCGAACTGCTGGGCCTTTACAAAAACAGCTACCAGGGAGACTCTAAGCTGACCGAGGTATTCAATAAGCTTGGAATCGTAACCAAATACACCGACAAAGGGGTTCGTCTGCTGAAAGGCGATTTCGTTACCGATAAACTGGTGAACAACTTCGTGGATCAGCCGGATTTAGCACAGACTTTTGTCGTTACCTGCTGCCTGATGGGAATTCCTTTCTACTTCAGCGGCCTCCAGACACTCAAAATCAAGGAAACCGACCGTATCCTCGCTCTCAAAAACGAGATGAAGAAACTCGGTTACCTCATAACCGAAAAACACGACTCCATCCTCGAATGGAACGGCGAACGTTGCGAACCTGAAGCGGAGCCGGTGATCGCTACTTACGAAGACCACCGCATGGCAATGGCTTTTGCCCCTGCTGCCCTGAAGATGGACCACATCACCATTGCCGAACCGCAGGTGGTGTCGAAATCTTACCCACAATACTGGGAACATTTGGTCTCTGTGGGATTCGGAATCGAATAAAATAACACTCATAATGCAATTAAAGGCCTCTGGAGATGTAGTTCCGGGGGCTTTTTGCATTTTACATCTTCCTGTTGTCGGAAAGATAACGGAAATGATTATTGATTATCTTTGTGAAAAATGATTGAGTATGACTTTGAATGTAAACATCATAAAAGGAGTGCATCCAGGAGTTATTATTGAACGGGAACTTCGGATACGTAATATTTCAGTGGAACAGTTTGCCCGTGAAATTGACGAAGCTCCAGCTATAGTACAGAAGCTCATTTCTCAAAAATTGAAATTAAAGCCGTCCATTTCCCTCAAAATAGAAAAGGTATTTGATCTGGAGGAAGGTACCTTACTGATCCTACAGGCTTATTACGAGGTTGCAAAGGAAAAGCAAAAGCGACATAAAAACTATCATCCCGATTTGAAGGTGTTTCGACCGGTTGTGTTTTGGGATACCAATATAAAAACCATTGATTGGGATAAAAGTAAGTCTGCTGTAATTCAACGAGTGTTCGAGCGGGGAAACGCCCGGGAAATAGAAGAAATTATTCGTTTTTATGGCAAAAACCAAGTGGAGGATATTATGGCAAATGCTCACAGGTTAATGCCTGTGGCTATTGAGAATCTTCATAAGTATTTGAGATAAACTAATATTGAAAGTAATGTTGTTTTATAATACGGTTACACCGCTGTTGCGACAAGTTCTTCAACAACTCATGGTAGAAGACCTGTTTCTTCCTTTTAGGTTGGTCGGGGGTACCTCGTTGAGTCTTCAATTAGGACATCGGGAATCGGTGGATATTGATTTGTTCACCGATGCAGAGTATGGTTCCATCGACTTCAAAGCCATTGATGCGTTTTTGAGAGCAAATTATTCATACGTTGACACATTGGGTGGAGAAGATGTGGGTATGGGACGTTCTTATTATATAGGTAAAGACCCGAAGCATTGTATCAAACTCGACTTGTTTTATTCTACCGAGCCTTTTATGAGACCGGTTTTATTGCTCGATGATATTCGTTTTGCTCAGATTGAAGAGATTATAGCGATGAAAATAGAAGTGATCGCCAATTGTGGTCGGAAGAAAGATTTTTGGGATT
>JAUZOF010000133.1 GCA_030706585.1 Bacteroidota bacterium | reverse complement strand
GGATGAAGAGGTCGCAAATGATGTGGCGCAGGAGGTATTTATGCGTATCTGGGAAAAACAGCTTTTCCCAGAAATAAAGAAGGAAAAAGCGCTACTCTTTAAAATTGCCGGTGATATCTTTATTTCCCAATATCGTAGGAAAGTGCTGGAAATGAATTATATGCAATCGTTGGAGATGAATGAATACGAAAGTTCATCTATTGACAACCTGGAATACAAGGAGTTGGAAAAAACGTACAATAATGCTTTGGAAGCAATGCCGGAAGTATCCCGGGTGGCTTTTCTGATGAGCCGTGTCGAGGAGCTGAAATATTCGGAAATAGCCGAACGGTTACAGATTAGCGTGAAAGCGGTAGAAAAAAGGATGACAAATGCCTTGTCGCATTTGAGAGAAAAATTAGCGTATTATGAAAAAGAGTGATACATCGGATTATAAAAAGATTGAACAGGCGACATTCAATATCTCCTGGAAGAAGAGCAAGGAGGAAATCTGGCAGGAGGTTTTTGCCGGGTTGACAGAGCAAGAGGTACAGCCTGTCAGGAAAATTGTTTCTTACCAACCTTGGTTACGTTATACAGCCGTTGCAGCGGTAGCCGTTATCGCGTTACTGTTCTCCGGCATGTGGTTTTATACCACAACGGTTGTCTCACCTATAGCCTCAAGGGAAACAGTGACTCTGCCGGATGGCTCAACCGTATTGATGAATGCTGAAACTAAAATTACCTACAAGCCCTACTGGTGGAAAATACAGCGGGAGGTGAAACTGGATGGCGAAGCATTTTTCAAGGTGAAAAAAGGAAAACGCTTTACGGTAGTCTCCAAAGATGCCAGTACGACGGTTATGGGGACCAGTTTCAATATCTATGCAAGAAATGACGGATACACTGCAACCTGTATGACCGGAAAGGTGAAAGTGACGACTGCATCAGGAGCATCTAATATATTTTTGACTCCGAATTTGCAGGCAAATCTGGTAAATGGAAGTTTGGAAAAGCAAACCGTAGAGGCATCAAATTCGCTGGCGTGGAGCCGTCATGAGTTCTTCTTTACTTCAGCACCGTTATCGAAAGTGTTGCGCGAGATTTCCCGCCAGTATGGTGTGGTGATTGATTGCCAAGGGACATTCAACGAGCATTATACCGGAAATTTCTCTCGCAAGCTGACAATAAAAGAGGCATTAAGTTTGGTCTGTTTGCCATTTGGTATTAATTTTACCGCAATCAGTACAAACCATTACTTAATTTCTGAATAACAATTGATTCGCCGATTATTAACCTTATACTTCGTTCTTTGTTTTTTATCTTTATCAGCTCAGAAGATTCAACTAAATGAGTCGGGCAAACCCTTAAATCAGTTGTTGGTAGAGATGCGTGATAAGTACGCCCTGAAGTTTTCGTTTGACGATAAGCTGCTTGCCCGGATAAAAGTCAGAATCAATAAAAAGTTTTCTTCACCGGCAAAAGCCCTGGAGTATCTGCTCCGGCAAAATGCCCTTTCATATCAGTTGCAGGATGGAGTCTATGTAATCTATCCTGCAATGGCACTTTCAGGCAAAACCTCTTCTGTCGGGAAATGGGAAAGTAAAATCTCCGGCTCTATTTCGGATAAGACCAGCGGTGAAACCCTCCCTTACGCTTCCGTTCAGATAAACGGGTACAATGTCTCCTGTGATGAGACGGGCCGGTTTTCCTTTATTTCTGCAAATGATTCTGTTTTTGGGCTAAGAATCAGCCACCTGGGGTATTTGGTAAAAGATACACTGGTGAAGTCTGGTATGCTGCATAAATTCCAGCTTATCCCCGCTTCATACAATATAAAGGAGGTGACCGTGGTTCATCAGGTCGAAAAAAGCCTTCGCACCACGGAATTGCCAGGTGTCATCCGGGCAAATAACCTGATTGCCTATAATCTTCCCGGTAGTGGTAATGCATCCGTATTTAACTTTCTTCGGTTGATGCCCGGTTTTTTAGCTGCCGGCGAACAAAGTCAGAGTATGCTGATCTGGGGGTGTTATGAGGGGCAAAGCCAGTTGTCAGTGGATGGATATACCTTGTTTGGCCTGAAGAATTTTAATGATAATATCAGTCCGGTCAATCCGTATATAGTAAAAGATATCAAGCTACTGAAGGGAGGATATGGAGCTCAATATGGAGGGCGTGTTGGAGGAATGGTTGATATTACAGGCATTGATGGAAATACGTACAAGCCGGAAGTTAAGGTGAATCTGAATAACCTGACGGTGAATGCGATGGCTTCCACTCCAATTGGAAAGAATTTATCGTTGACCGGAGCATTTCGTCAGACTTTTTACAATCTCTATGATATTGAGAAACTGAACCCATTTCGCGGAGATAATCACTCGATCACAACTACATCACGTACCAACCAGTCTTTAACAGCACCAAACCAACAAAGTGGGAATGACTTCCAGCCCAATAATGTTTCTCAAAAGAGAGCTGCAGCCATAGAACAACCCGGAACTAATACGCCAACAACACAAACTCAATCCAATACAACTTCGGTCTATCTTTATCCGGATTATATGTTTCGGGATGGAAACCTGAAACTATCCGGAAGGCCCAATGGCGGTGACAGCTATTTTGTCAGTATGTATGGTGGTTTGGACAAATTCAACTATTCGTTGAAAGATTCTATCAATAGCAGCCCATATAACTTTGATGCCAATCAAAAATCAACTCAATGGGGGGCATCTTCAGGATATAATAAACTATGGCAAAATGGTAATCGTACAACGTTTAATGTAGCCTATTCCTACTTGGATGCAAATGTTCAGACAACAAACAATTTGTCTTTACCCGGAAATGAAAGTGGAAATTCTAAAAAAGAAAATATTATCCGGGAGTATAAAATTCAGGCTGAAAACTATTTTACTTTAAGTGAGAAACAATCCCTGATTTTTGGAGGTGGAATCACCATAAACTCATTTAATTATGATGAAATCCTGAATTCTAAGGCAGAAGAGACTTTGAAAAATGATGTCCAGTTATTGAATGGATATGCTACTGACCAGATCTACCTGAATCGTTCATTGTCTTTGAAGCCAGGTCTTCGGTTTGACTATTCATTCCTGCAACATCAGATGTACTGGCAGCCTCGTATTTCCATGAATTATCAAATATGCGATGCCTTAAAAACGGCTTTTTCATGGGGGAAATACAACCAGTTTATCGCCAAGAATTATGTAGTTGACAAGTTTGGTAATTATCAGATGGCCTGGATGGTTTCAGATGGCGAGAAGATTCCGGTTCCGTCAGCTTACCATTGGGTTGCTGGAGGTTATTTCAATAAAAACGGTTTTTCGGCCTCTGTTGAAGGATATTATAAAAGTATCGATGGATTATATCGTGTAGCCCGCAGTCAGAGCCATAATCCCGGTCAATCGCAGACGAAGAATTATTATGGGCAGGGTCGGTCCGCTGGAGTTGATTTTCTGGTTAAACAACAATATGGTCGGCATTATGCCTGGGTCTCATATTCGTTAAGTAAAACCGACGAATTGTTCCCTGATATTATGACTAAGTACCAATCAGCTCCACAGGATCAACGACATGAATTAAAATCTGCAGTTATCCTTGATTTTAAACGTTGGATATGTTCTGCCAATTATGTTTACGGCTCAGGATTTCCCGAATATATGCGTAATCTGGAATTGAGCAGTGCAGCCAGAAATAAATATAGCCGTTTTGATATTTCCTTAAGCTATCGGTTGTCTCCAAAACGATTTAATATGCAAACCGGGATTTCAATCCTGAACCTTTTTGATACCGATAATGTAAAAATGAGTGGATTATTCCAGAATTCCGGAAATTCGGTGAGTTCAGAAAAGGTTTTGTCCATTTATTCACATACTATACCATTTACACCGATGTTGTACTTTGAACTGTCATTTTAGCGTCCTGATGGTTTGTTAATACAAACATCCGAAGAAATATCCGACTGTTAATTGCTCTTGACTTTATTCTCCATCAATAAATACGAAAGCCTCCACAAACACGATAGGTTGATTTGTGAAGGCTTTTGATTTTCTCCTGAAATAGTTCAGGCGTACTATTTTATTTCATCAGCAATGAGACTATTATTTCTTATAGATTAATACCGTTGCATAAGCAGAAATTCCCTCTTCACGGCCTGTAAAACCCAGCTTCTCGGTTGTAGTAGCTTTAATAGAAATATCTTCAGTGTCAATTGCCATCACATTCGCCAGTGTCTCCTGCATGGTCGGTATGTGAGCCTTGAGCTTCGGACGTTCGGCGCAAATCGTGATATCAATATTAGATATTTCGTATCCTTTTTCGCGAATCAGTTGCATGGTTTTGTAAAGCAGAATTTTACTGTCGATATCTTTGTATTCACCGGAGGTGTCAGGAAAATGATAACCGATATCCCGCATATTGGCTGCTCCCAATAAAGCATCGCACAGTGCATGAATCAGTACATCTGCATCAGAATGTCCCAGTAGCCCTTTTTCATGTTCTAACCGGATTCCACCAATCCACAAGTCGCGGTCACTAACCAGGCGGTGTACATCGAACCCCAATCCAACTCGTATTTTCATAACTATTCTATTCGTTTTAATATAAAAAATGCCCCTTACAGATTAAGTGCAAGGGGCTGTCCATATTTTAATTTTGTCGTTATCGGGCAACCAACGATTTCAGCCCGTCCATATCAAATGACAGGGAGAAACGAAGCGTTTGATCCAAAGGATTGGATTGTGCAGTAGAAACCAGATAAGATACATCCAGTCTGAATACATTCATTTTAAATCCAGCACCTAAAGAAAAGTATTTACGGTTGCCTTTGTACATGCTTTCGTTATAATAACCCCCCCGGGCAAAAAACTGGTCGTTGTAGTTGTACTCAGCACCTAATGACCATGCAACTTCCTGAAGCTCTTCTTTCATACCTCCCGGGGCATCACTCAAAGAGGTGAAGATTCCTTTGATCGGAGACATAGTTTCATAGTTTGCCAGTTTTTCAAGATATGTGGGATCTTCATAATTACCATCAGCTGGTATAGGACGGGTAGGAACCAGTAACTTATTCAAATCGCCATATACAGAGATTGAATTATAATTATCAAATGGGTACCTGATACCTCCCCCGAGTCTTAAGTTTGTTGGGATAAAGTTCGAGGTAGAGCCATAATTAATTTTTGATCCGATATTCGAGATATTCAAACCTAAAGACCAGTCGCCTTCATTGCCGTTATTATATTGGATCGGTTTGGTATAAAATGCAGCAATATCTGCAGCAAATGCAGATGCTGAATTATATTCCTCGGACATTGTTTGAAGGTCAGAAAGAATATAACGTAAGGTAACGGCTCCAGAGAAGTTTTCTGACAATTTTCGGGAATATCCAAGGTCAACAGCCATTTCATAAGGAGATACATCTCCCATCTCTTTGCCTCCGGCATCTGTAATGGTGACTTTTCCTAATGAAAAATAGCGGATCGATCCACTCACAGATTGCATATCGTTATTCCCGAATTTATAATAACCAGCCACATATGCCAGGTCTATATCGTTGACCAGTTTACGCAACCAGGGAGTATAAGAGAGAGATAATCCGGCATTTGATTTCATAAACGCATATTTTGCCGGGTTCCAGTATTGGGAATTAACATCCGGAGTGGTAGCGGCACCGACATCTCCCATACCACCACCTCTTGCATCAGGGGCAATTGTAAGTGATGGAACACCCGTAATGACCGGGTTCAGCCCGATCTGATCTATTGTTGTTTCATCCTGTGCAGAAGCTAGCGATGGTGTAATCAGAGCACCTGCCAGCAGTGCGAAAATCCATGTCTTTCTCATGTAATGTTTATTATTGACCTAAAATAATCAGCTTTTTAGCTTGTGTTGTTTCTTGTGTTTGATTGGTATAAATCGTAGCCCGGTAAATATATATGCCCGGTCTCACGGTTTGACCATTTGACTGTTTGAGATCCCATGTGATCGGAGTCGGTAAAAACATATCCGATAGTCCTGTTTCTGAGTGCGCCCAAACTTCAATACCGGAAAGATTATAAACGCTCATCTTAACAGATATATTTGTATTTGGTCTGTCATGTTTCAAATAGAAGCTGACTCCTCCGTCTGAGATTTTGATTGGATTCTTAGTCGGGTATAAATCAAACAAACGAGGTGCGACTCCTGCCTTTACAATACATTCGATTGTATCACTGGTCGAATTGTTTTGAATATCCCAGGCTTTAAATACCAAGGTGTGCTTTCCTTCACTTAACGTAGGTATATTGTAGTATAATTTCCCCGATTTTGAATCGCCCGGAGATGTAGAGAAATACCCATTGATATTATAGCTCTGGGATGGCAGATTATCTACAATCAAAGTCATGTCGTGACCAATACCAGTTCCAGATACATTAATGCCACTTTCGTCTGTTAAGTCAGCAATCAGAACCGGCTTTTCATTTACAATGTCACCAGTCTTAAAGTCTGAATTGTTGAGGTAGATATCGGAGATTTTAGGCCCAATCGTATCAATAGCAGCATTGGGATTAGTTCCGTTTAACAGGAAATTCTCATAATATCCCTGAGCCTCGTTTCCATTTGTATCGGCAGCATAAAGATTTATTCGACCTGATTTACCGGAATAGCTCATGTCCTTGGGGATTGTAAATCTGAATGTAAACAACCCATTCTTTACAGAGTCTTTTCCTGCAAACAAAATCTTTGTCCTATCCATATATTTAAACGTCTCTGCAAAGCCATTATTGTTTAGACAGGTAACAGAATCCTGGCTGTCAAATACAGTCGGGATCACAATGCCGTTAAATGAAGAGTCAAAAGATCCATCCGTCTGAAGTATGCGGCCTGTTACCTTCACCTCACTCAAAGCACTCAAGGTTTGTTGTTCGCTGGCCGGTTTATCATTAATGGAGGTAATCTCCATTTTGCTTTCTGGATAAGAGAGCTTTAATGCCGGGTCCCCCAGTAGCGTAAAGTTCAGTTTATTTTGATCTCCGTTCAGTGATGATTTTGTGGTTTTCATTATATCTCCGAGTCGCAAACGCGAACCATCGCTGTTTTTTGAAAACAAAAGTTTGTTTACAGCAGAGTTGAGTGAGAAGTTGGGGCCGGAATAAACAACACGGGTAGTTGTGATTAATCCGATTCCTCCCCCCTGGCTATTCAGGAAGACTTCCTCTCCGGCGGTGGTGTTGAAATCGTCGAACCGGCTAAAGTCGCAGGTTGCTGTTACCCACAGGGGGAGTTTCTTCATAGTAAGTCCGATAATCTCACTTTTGGTAATAATCTGTTCGGTTGCCCATCCATTAACACCACCGTGCCCGGTATAGTTCAAAACCATTAAACCCGAATTAAGTAGCGAGAAAAGTTGCTTTTTTGCATTTGGATATGAGCTCCCGGTAGATGTAAATTCTTTTTTGTAAGAGTCCAGGAATATTTTGTTGACAATAATCGATTTATTCGTATCCTCAAGGTATTGTGTCAGATAATTAGCATTTTTCATGTGTTCATTGTTGTCATCATCATCTCCGACAAAACAAACGTTATTTTTCCAAGCCCCTTCCACATTGTTATTGACATAGTTTAATATTTTATTAACCACATCAGTTGCTTCATCTGACGTTCTTACAGGAAACCGGCCGATACCCAGATCCATTTTTTCATAGGCTATGTTAGCTCCTTCGTTGTCATCGAGGAACCCGAAATAATCGTCACAAACATAAGAGTCTGTTTCTACTAAAGATTTTACGGATTGATAAGTAAGCAGTTTGTTGGCCGGAGTTGCTGTTTTCCATTCGGTGCCAAGCAATCTGTTATCATACGTACCATCCCCAAAAAGCAGTAAATATTTCGGTTTGTCACTATCAGAGGTTGCACGGTCGTAAAACATTTTCATGAACCAACGGTAGGCTGAAGCATCTGGCGTTCCTGATGAGAATTCGTTGTAAATCTGTTCCGGCTGAGCAATAGTAACTCTGAAGTTATCTTTATCCCGGTGCATTTGAGCAATTTTTTCTGCCTGATTGAGGAAGTCGGGATGGCAAATGATAACCATATCGGTCTGAGTAAGAGCATGGAGATTTTGGTTTGTAACAGTACCAACTAATTCCGGTTTAGGGAAAGTAGCATTTACATCAACAGCTACAAACTCACGAATAGTATCAGCAGGTGATTTAGCCGTAAAGCTCAGTTGTGTCCCATCAAGTGAGCTCATCATCTGTTTGACTTTACCGGTTGTAATATCCCAGATTTGTACATGCGCGTTTG
Organism: Bacteroidota bacterium; assembly: GCA_030706585.1. Classification (GTDB taxonomy): domain Bacteria; phylum Bacteroidota; class Bacteroidia; order Bacteroidales; family UBA7332; genus CAXXIC01. The sequence goes on along the minus strand of JAUZOF010000133.1, from coordinate 1,077 downwards.
CTCCTGCAAGCGTATATTTTGCGATCTTTCCTTTAGATGCAATGACTCGGAAAGGGGTATAGGTATCATACAGCTTCAGGTTGCGTTCCATATTGAGACGAATGTAATTTAGTTTACAATTCGAGTCTCCGCTTTTTCCATAATCAACTTTACAGCTGTAGGAGCTGTTGTCAGCTGATGTGTTGCTATAGCTGCCTGTGGCATAGACTTCTTTAGCCCTGATATAATGTTCATCAGCACCAGTTGCCGGACCAGGCATAGTCGTGTTGATTACGACTGTATTATTGATGCTCAACTTCAGAGTTGTAGAGGCTGCAGCTTTGGATACAAAGTCAATATTCGCAGAAATGGGTGTTGTCGTTGTTACGCCACTGATTGTAAACGGAAATGTTTGCGATGTGGTTGCACTAAAATCCTCTCCGTAGAATTCGCGGCCGGTGGCACCGATATTGGTTAAATCAACTTCATGCAAAGCGTAATCGTTGAATGTAGAATAGGTTGCATCAGGAGAATCGCTGAGTGAAGCTACTGACGGAATAGTGGTTGGAGTACCCTGACTGTCAGTCAGGAAGTAATAGGCATAAGACGAATAAGGATTAATGGTGTGGGTAAATCCAGATCCTGAGTTCGTCCATGAAATAACTCCCTGTGCCCAAAAGAGAATAAAGTCAGTGCCTTTATAGACAGGTACTTCAGGTAAGTCACCTGTCGTTTTTGTGTCTGCTTTCGGATAGTTGAACTGCTCTTTGAGCATAGCTCCGCCAAAACCATAAACACGAACTTTGGTCGGATCGCTAAACCCCATGGAACGTAGGTCCGAATAAGTCAGCTTGTACACTCCGGAGTTGGTCAATTTGATTTTTGCCCATTTCCCGGAGGCCAGCAATGAATTATCGGCATAAGTGTAGTTTCCGGCAAACAGGCTTGAGGTCACACTCGTAATGGCCAGCAATATTATTATGAGAAAATTTCGAATTGACATATGCTTGTTATTTAACTTGAAAGTCCAACAATTTTTTGTCGCCTATATACCCTTGAAGGTGGTCATTGATATTTACCGGGCCAACTCCGCTGGGC
>JAUZOF010000132.1 GCA_030706585.1 Bacteroidota bacterium | reverse complement strand
TCAATCTGGGAAACAAGTACTTTTTGATCCGTCTAAGAATTCGATGCCGATGCTACGTTCTACATTTACCACATCGTTATCACCCATTGCCAAAGCACGTTTATATGTTACTTCCCGGGGAATTTATGAAATGTATATCAACGGGAAACGGATTGGCAACGATTATTTCAATCCGGGATCGACGCAGTACAATAAAACCCAGCTCTACCAGACTTTCGACGTGACAAAAGATCTCCATACTGGTAAAAATGCCATTGGCGCTATACTGGGTGAAGGTTGGTGGAGTGGCGGCATTACTTATATGGGTGACTATTGGAACTTTTTCGGTGACCGTCAATCGTTGTTGGTGAAGCTGGTTATCACATACGCCGATGGAACAACAGACATAGTAACTACCCATCCTTCTTCCTGGAAATATTTCAATAATGGACCGGTTGTCTATGGTAGCTTCTTTCAGGGAGAGGTGTACGATGCGACCAAAGAGGCGTTGGTCAAAGATTGGTCAAAGGCCACTTATGATGATTCTGCCTGGAAAGAGAGTGTGGAAGTCTCGCTGGAAGGTCATGTCAATGACGATAAGGCATCCGGTAATGTTCCCGGAGTAGGGGATTACAGCAAGATGCAACTGATAGGTCAGGTGGGGCAAACGGTGAAGCCGGTTAAAGAGTTGACTGCCATTTCCGTGGACGAAATACGTCCGGGAGTTTTTATCTATGATATGGGCCAAAATATGGCCGGAGTACCTCAGATTAGTCTGAAGAATATGGCACCGGGCAAAAAAATATTTCTTCGTTTTGCTGAAGTAAAATACCCCGATTTACCGGCCTATAAAGAGAATACTGGGATGATTATGCTCGAAAATATTCGTGCTGCGATGGCTCAGGATATTTATATATCCAAAGGTGGTGATGAAATTTACAGCCCCCGGTTTACTTACCACGGTTACCGCTATGTTGAAATCACGGGGATCGAAAAGCCTCTTCCGCTGAATGCTGTAAAAGGAATTGTGTTGAGTTCCATCCATGAACTGACATCGAAATACGAAACATCCAATCCGAAAGTGAACAAGCTGTGGGAGAATATTACCTGGTCTTCGTTCGCCAACTTTATGTCGATTCCGACAGACTGTCCGCAACGAAACGAACGGTTAGGCTGGAGCGGTGATATTTCAGTGTTTTCCCGCACAGCGACTTACCTGGCTTCTGTCCCTCAATTCCTGAGAAGGCACATGCGGGCCATGAGAGACGTGCAGCGTGAAGACGGCCGATTCCCGGATGTCGCACCGTTGGGTGTCGGTTTCGGTGAAACCATGTGGGGAAGCGCCGGAATTACCATACCGTGGGAGTGTTACCAGCAATACGACGATAAGGATCAGTTGTCAGAACATTACGATGCGATGAAGAAGTATATCGACTACCTGATTCGCGATATTGATCTGGTGACAGGTGTTTTCAAGGAAAAGGAGAGGAATATATGGTTCAGTCTGAGCGACTGGTTGAGCCTGGAAGACAGCCGGAATGAAAAGACGCTCTTCTGGGAAGCATACTTCATCTATGATTTGGAAATTATGAGTAAAGTTGCCCGGATACTCGATAAAAAAGAGGATGCGGAACGATTCGCAAAACTTAGCGCGGAAAGGAAGGCGTTTTTCAATAAGACTTATCTGGATAGCGAAACCGGGAAAACGGCTTTCCGTGGGAAAGTGATTGACACACAAACCTCGTATGTTCTCCCATTTGCGTTTAATATATTTGATGAAGCACATAAAGAGTTGGCCAAAAAGAATCTGGCCACCACAATTACCCGGACAAACAGAACAGACCAGAATGTAGAATGTCCACCCTATTCGCTGATGACCGGTTTTATCGGTACGGCCTTGGTAAACAGGGCTTTGTCTGATAATGGATATTCCGATCTGGCTTATCGTCTGCTTCAGCAAAACACCTATCCATCGTGGATTTATCCAATCGAACAAGGCGCCACAACCATCTGGGAACGATTGAATTCTTATACTGTTACGGATGGCTTCGGTACCAATAACAGCATGAACTCCTTTAACCACTATTCATTTGGTGCGGTAGGCGACTGGATGTACAGCTATTCGCTGGGTATTGCGCGGGATGAAAATTCCCCCGGCTTTAAGCACTTTATCTTACAGCCAGAGCCGGACCCAACAGGCAAAATGACGTTTGCAAAAGGATATTACGAGTCGATGTACGGACGTATTGAAAGCAGTTGGCAAAAGACATCCACCGGTTATGAATATTGTTTTGTTATTCCCGCTAATACCACGACTACGCTTAAGCTAAAGGCCTCTTCTTTAAATGAAATCAGGACAAAAGGAAAACAGCTTATGTCAGCAATAAAGGATAGTAAAACTGGAGTTGGTGATGGAAAATATACATTTGAGTTACAACCCGGAAGGTATGTGATTCAGGTAAGTGGTATCAAATGATTCTTATTTTGTCAATAATTGTTTGGTCTAAAAGAAAGCCGTAGTGATTGAGTTGATCGCTACGGCTTTTTCATATACTTATAAAGATCCTGCCGCATTGATTTCATGCCAATTCTATTGCTTTTACTCCCGATTCTGATATATCTTTGCTCAAAACAACCGATATGGCATCTGAACGTCCCGATACACAAGTCTTCAACTACTATGATATATTCTTCAGTTATTACTCTCCAGAACAATGTATCTGTACGACCATGATCAGAGAGCATATGCTGGTATATGTCTATTCCGGCACCATTGAGCTGACAGAAAATAATATCAAAACAGTCATAGGAAAGGGTGAATGCGTTTTCTTGCGTAGAGATAACCGCGTCTCCATGATCAAGCAACCTGATGCTGATGCGGGTTTCCGTGGTATCTTCATGACTTTCAAACGTAATTTCCTGAGAGAGTTTTATCAGCAGTATATTGATAAAAAGATGCTCCCGATGGAAGTGGAAAAACACAAACCAAGCGTGATCAAATTGCCAGGGACACCGGATATAGCAAGTCTTTTCCAATCCATGACACCCTATTTTGATTCGGATAAAGTGCCGGCAAAAGAGCTGATGCAACTCAAACTCCATGAAGGAGTCTATTCGTTGCTGAATATTGATAGCCGTTTCTATCCGGCACTGTTTGACTTTACCGAGCCTTGGAAAATTGATATTCTGGACTTTATGGAGGATAATTACATGTTTGATCTCTCAGTTGAGGAGATAGCCGGATTTACCGGTCGCAGCTTGGCTACTTTCAAACGTGATTTTAAAAAGATCAGCCCGCTGTCTCCACAAAAATGGTTGATAGATAAACGGCTAAAAGTAGCTTACGATAAGCTCCGTAATGAAAACATAAAGGTTTCAGATGTCTATCTGGAGGTGGGATTCAAGAATCTGTCGCATTTCTCCAGTGCATTTAAAAAGCAGTTTGGCTTTGCCCCCTCTGTGGAAAATTGATATAGAAACAAGATAATAAACGAAAAATAAACGCAAAGGCGCTAAGACACAAAGGAAAAATACTTTGCTTCTTAGCGCCTTTGCGTTTTGATTTGAATTAGTTCTTATTTCTTCGCACTAAACAGAGTCAGCTTTGCCACTAAATCATCAAACATCAGCCGGGTATCCAGATTGGTGTAAACTCTGATGTTTCGACCGTCCGGATTTTCTTTGTAGATGCCTGAGTCGGTGATCAATGGAGCTCTCTTTATCGCATATTTGCAGGATGACGGGTCTGGGTCCCATGATGCCTGTAATGCGGTTAGTAATACTAACGGGCTATCTCCTAACACGTAAGCTTCGCCGAGAATACCCTTACTTCTTTTCAATAAATCATCGAGCTTATCCACTAAAAATTTCCCCGTAGCCCCGTTGCTTTTGATTTTGGTTACGATTTCCGAACAAGAATACAATGCCTGCCGGTAAGCATCCCGGGGTACTTGCCAAACCGGAATATTCGAAACATTAAAAATCACCTGGGCTGCTTTAATATCGATCCCCAGATTGTATTCACGATTTCTTGCGGTGGGGGGAGGAACTGCCAATCCCTGATATTCAGCTCCTCCAATCCATACCAGGATAATTTTATCTGCAATCTTTGGTTCCAACAGGTAAGCGCTTGCAATAGTAGTCAGTCCGGCACCGCAAACCACATATAACGGAGATTTTGAATCCTCTCGCATTGCCTCTTTCACAATTGCTTTGGCAGCATCCGTCACAGCCGGAGTTTTTATGTCCGTAAGTCCCGTGTTGCTACCTTCGTAAACCTGGAATTTTCCATTTAACTGCATCACATTCAGTAACTCGTTTAATTGAGTCATTGCATATGTAGCGGTGCCGGGTGCTCCATAAAACTTACCTGAGTAGTGTTGCGATGCCACGATTCCTTTAATTTCCGCAGAAGGAGAGAGGATCTGGTGTGCGAGTTGAAACAGACCATCCGGATCTCCACCAAAGTCGTTGTCAACGATTATACGCATTCGGGGTTTTATCGTTTCCCTGTAGTAGGAGGAATCTATCTGCGCATTTACAGAAAGTCCAAGTAAAAGAAATAGTCCGGAAAGGATTCGTTGCATAATAGTTGTCATAAATCAGATGGGTTTCGTTGTATTGGATAATAGGTTTATAAATTGATTAGTTTGCAAATTTATACTCATTAGGTGAATATCCGGTACTTTTCTTAAACATCCGTGTGAAATGCTGTGGATATTTGAAGCCCAGTTCGTAAGCAATCTCGCTGATTGATTTTTCTCCTTCAAGAATTCTGTTTTTAGCCAGGTCGATTATTTTCAACTGAATATACTCCTGAGCCGTTTTTCCGGTCTCTTTCTTCATCAATTCGCCGAAATAATTGGGCGATAGATTTAGCTTTTCAGCAAAATATCCTACACTAGGCAGACCATTATTCTGGCGTTATGAGAGTACAGTGAGTGAATTAACCGCTCATTTCCTACTTGATTTTGTGGAGAAAGATTATTTTGGTTTTGATTATTATACTGACGATTTTCGGAAATGATACTGAATGTTTTTGAAAAAAGAAAAGCAACTTATTCTGTAAAGATGTACATTTATAAGCTTAAAAGATGTACATCAATGATGCGTGAATATGTACATCTATTGAGATGGAAGATGTGCATATTTGAGAAAATTCATCAGGTAGTTATTTATAAACTTACAGTATCATTGAAATAAAAGTAACGGATAAATGTCAGAAAGCTATGGGATTCAAATATATTGTAAAGACGAAGCGTAGTGGTGTGGGTGAAAAGAAAGCCAAATATTATGAATACCTGTGCGCTCGGGCGAAATAGATACACGCCGGTTGGCCAAAGAGTTGTCGGAACGCTGTACTCTGACGGAAACCGATGTTCGGGCTACTCTGATTGGGTTGGTCGAGGTTATGGAGGAATATCTTCATCAGGGATATAGCATCCGGTTGGAGGATTTGGGACGATTTACCGTTTCGGTAACGAGCGATGGTCATGAGACTCCGGAAGAGTGCACACCTAAACGTGTAAAAGCGAAGAAGATTTGCTTTATGGCGGATAAGCGTTTGAAAGAGAATCTGAGACGTGTGGAATTTGCAAGGAAGAAGTAGAATAAGTGAGCGGAGGTGGATTGAGAAACAATCATAGATGGTGATTCCTCCTGTCGCACCGGATATAAAACCATAGAAAAGTGATGTGTGGTTAAGGCGAATGTGTCATCTACCTTTCCTATATTATAAGAATTAAAAGGTGGAACTGCAGATACCACCGACGGTACCAGTGTAGTATTTCTCAATTCCTCCAAATCCTTTAATCAGTTTATTTTGTCTGGTCTTGTCGATAAAGTTGGTGAGACGCTTTACAAATTCCTCCGGTCTTTTCCTTGCACTATCAATGTAAGCAATTCTGATCCGTTTATAAGGTTCTGAGAAGTTTTGATAGTTTTCCCAAACCACTTTCTCTGATTTTAACTTTGCTATGATATCTTCGGGGAAAATGAATTCCTGTTGAATGATTTTTAAAACATCATTCCTGATTGAGTCATGAATCAGCCCTTTTTCATAGAGCCATTTTAAGCGTTCAATGTTGGGTTGAGAGATAGATGAGTTCTTCCTTCGTTTACAAAACCGTTGAATAGAGGTCTCATCGTTGAGTGATTTTACTGTGCTGTCAATCCACCCAAAACACAAAGCTTCTTCTACTGCGTCGTTATACAAGATTCGTTTCCTACCGGTATTTTTTAATGGATATTTCAACCAAATATCATCTGCTGTCTCAAAATTAGTTTCGAGCCATTTTCTCCAGTCTTTTCTGTCAACAAAATATTTAGTTGTCATGTTATTCATCTTTTTAATTGCTTTGCCTTATAGAGGCAAGGACAGCGCTGAGTATTAGCCCAGATCCTTGCGTCGCTAAGAACTAACGCGAAAAGGAGAAGTTTAGTTTATAAAGTAAGGTTCGGAGTAGCGTGCAACGACCGTAGTTCGGTCGTTAAGTAGTTGAGCAAAGACTCCGTCTTCGTTCGAGCTAAAAGCAAGCCTCCCGGCTTGCATCAAGTACGCGATAGCAAGAATAATAAAGCAGTTTCAGCAATTAAGTCTGAAGCTGCTTTTTGCATAATGCACAGTGGCGAATTAGTAATAATCGGAGAGTAATTATTGTTTCGAATGGTCATTCGGAAATCTGGAGTCTTTTATTTGTAAAGCCTTGATTCTTTTTCTTTACTGACCTTTTCAGCAAAACAGATTGAGCCGCAGGGAAAACCATCCCCTGCGGCTCTTGTTCTATTTTTGCACCTGTAAAACAATAAGTCCCATATTGATTATGAATCTACAAGCTACAATACGTATTAACCTTTTGCCTTACATCGTCTACCCTCTCACACTGAATGTAAATGAAGTCTTACCTGAAAAATAAATAATTATGAGAACGAGATCAATTCTATTCGGCATTTTAGTTGCCTTTGTTTCAATGATTAGTATCCATGCGCAGACTTCCGTGAGTAAGAAAAAGATTTTGGTGGCTTACTTTTCTCACAGTGGAAATACCCGCTTTGTCGCCAACCAAATTAAGAATGCAACCGGCGGTGATATTTTTGAAATCCAATCGGTGAAACCATACCCGCAGGATTACCAAACTGTGGTCGATCAGGCCAAAAGAGAAATCAACTCGAATTATAAACCCGCACTGAAAACCAAAATCAGCAATATCAGGCAATACGATGTCATTTTCATTGGTTCGCCCAACTGGTGGAGTACCATCGCCCCTCCGGTAGCGACATTCTTATCCAGCTATAACCTGGAAGGGAAAACCATCGTGCCGTTTATGACTCATGAAGGTACCCGCATGGGGCATAGCGTTCTGGATATTAAAAAGCTTTGTCCGAAATCTACGGTACTGGAAGGGCTTTCCATCAGAGGTGGAGATGTAGGTCGCTCTCGTAGCGACGTGGAGAAATGGCTGCGAAAGCTGGAGCTGGAGAAGTGATTAAAATGAAAATAACTACGAATACAATGAAGAAGATTCTTATCGCCTATTATTCGCGTAAAGGGCAGAACTATAAAGGAGGCAGCATCGTAAATCTGCCGGTTGGCAACACGGAGGTGATTGCCAAAAAGATTCAACAACTTACCGGTGGTGATTTGTTTGAAATTCAAACCGTAAAGACCTACCCGGCAGATTACATGGAGACAACCCGTGTGGCGCAGGATGAATTAAGTCAGGATGCAAGACCCGAATTATCGGAATACCTCAATAATCCGGATGAGTACGATGTGATCTATCTGGGATACCCCAACTGGTGGGGCACTTTCCCGATGGCAATATGTACGTTTCTGGAATCCTTTGATACTTCCCGCAAAACAATCATTCCTTTTTGTACACACGAAGGCAGTGGATCAGGTCATAGTGAAAGGGACATAAAGCGCTTATGCCCGGAGGCTATGGTTGAAAAAGGAATTGCCATTCGCGGTGGAAGTGTTACCGGAGCGGATGGAGTATTGAAAACGTGGTTGGGAAAATGAAAATACCTCAGTTGAGGTGAATTAAAAACGAATAACAATGAAAAATACGGATGAAAAAGGACTGTTGCCCGAAGAAGAATATAATGCTTTCAATCCGGAATTGATCGCACAAAGGAAGAAAGCCGCGGAGTTGACGATGAAATTCAATACCTCCGGCGATAAAGCTTTTATGGAAGAGCTGTTTGTCCGGGAAATGGATGATGTCGTAATCACAGCTCCCTTTCATTGTAATTATGGCGGTGAAAAGCTGAAGTTTGGAAAGAAGGTATATATTAATTTCAATTGCACCTTTCAGCCTTGTGCGGGCATTGAGATCGGGGATCATACATTTATTGGGCCGAATGTACAGTTGTACACAGCGATTCATCCCGTTGATCCCGAAGAACGAATAAAGGATATTGCGACCTGTCGTGGCATTAAGATTGGAGCCGGAGCCTGGATTGGAGGAGGAGCGATCATTCTGCCCGGTGTGGTAATCGGCGATGGAGTAACCATTGGGGCTGGAAGTGTTGTAACAAAAAGTATTCCAGCGCGTTCGGTTGCTGTGGGCAATCCCTGTCGGGTGATTCGCTCAATATAGACACATAGTGTAATTCTGAGCTTTTCAACAAAATAGTTTGAGCCGCAGGGAAAAACAATCTCTGCGGCTCTTATGTTATTTTTGCATGGTGAAAACATACAATGTTTCTCTTAATAATCAGACTACTACCACCCCCTAAACAGAAAGCTATGATAGCAGAACATTCCGGATCGTTGAGGTTTCATTACCACGATATCTTTTTTACCTATTATCATCCTGATGAGATCAGTTGTTCCAAAATGGTCAAAGAACACATGCTGGTTTACGTCTATTCCGGAGAAATGATTCTGGAAAAAGAGGGTAAAAAGGTGATTGTCGGAAAAGGAGAATGTGTATTTCTCCGTCGGGACAATACTGTTACCATGACCAAGCAACCCAAAGGTGAAGAGCGATTCAAGGCCATCTTTATGAACTTTAAGCGCAACTTTCTGCGAGAGTTTTATCAGACCATCGACCGCAAAAATTTGCCACTGGAGGCAGAAAAGCACAAACCCAGTATCATCAAACTGCCGAATACACCTGACATCGAGAGTCTGTTTCAGTCCATGACGCCCTATTTTGATTCGGATAAAGAACCGGCAAAGGAGTTGATGCACCTCAAATTGCAGGAAGGCGTTTACTCCCTGTTGAATATCGATAACCGTTTCTATCCGGCCTTGTTTGACTTTACCGAGCCGTGGAAGATTGATATCCTCGATTTTATGAATGAAAACTACATGTACGATTTGTCGGTTGAAGATATTGCTGGTTTTACCGGAAGAAGCATGGCCACCTTCAAACGT
>JAUZOF010000131.1 GCA_030706585.1 Bacteroidota bacterium | reverse complement strand
GGCTGAAGAGTATCACCAGAATTATTACACCCATAAAAACGGTACTCCTTATTGCCACATTTACCGGAAAATATTCTGATTATCTGGTTCTATAACGTTTTGGGTAGATATCTATACTATCCTCCATTAGGGGGAGAATTCCCCTGATGGATTTCGTGAAATAATTTGGAGCAAACTCTATCTTTAATAATGGTTCAAAACTATTTCATACCCACAACCTTTTAGAACCGATTATTTCTTTCGGATTGCCTTAAAAAACTGTCAAATACCGGAAAAGCGTCATTTGGCAGTTTTTTTATGCTGAAAAGAGGATGTTGAGTCGGGATTGATTTTTAACCAAATTGATTGTCTGATAGGAGAGTAGCTGTTTCGGTAATTTGGATTGAATAAAAATTCAAGGGGGATGAAAAGTCTTTTTATTATTGCTTTTACAAACCCTGTTTAATTCTAAATCGTAACTAAATAAGCGCTTAAACTTTTACATTAGAAGAAAAAGTGGTTATTTTGCAGCAAAATGAAATTAACAAGAAGCCTGTTTTATTATTCGGTTTTTTCAGTCTGTAAATCGGGACTAAATGTCTAAATTTGCACCACTTATGCTGAAAAGTGAAAGCCTTGATTTTGAGTTGTTTAAGAAGGCGGGCCTAGGGTTTTGATAGGTTGGGGTAGTTTTGAACAAGACTTTTGTCCTGAAATCAGAGAAATTGTCTGGTTGAAACGGCGAATGACAGGCATTTCGAAATAATCAAAAAAGATAGTTTTTATGAAGTTTACAAAGATGCACGGAGCCGGCAACGACTACGTTTACATAAACGGGTTTGCCGAGAAAGTTGAAAACCCAGCCGACCTGGCGATTAAAGTGAGCAACCGTAACTTCGGAATTGGTTCTGATGGTTTGGTATTGATTTTACCATCTGCTACCTGCGATTTTCGTATGAGCATGTTTAATGCTGATGGTTCGGAAGCCGAGATGTGTGGAAATGCTTCCCGTTGTGTGGGTAAATACGTGTATGACTTCGGATTAACGACTAAAACTCAAATCACCCTCGAAACTCTTGCCGGTGTAAAGAATCTCAAGCTGAACGTAGAGAACGGCGAGGTATCTTCTGTTTGTGTGGATATGGGCGAGCCAATTCTGGTTCCTGCAAATATTCCGGTAAATGCAGAAGGCGAAACGGCTATCAATATCCCTATCGAGGTAAACGGTGTGACTTACAAAGCAACCTGCGTATCGATGGGGAATCCTCATGCCGTGATTTTTGTAGATGATGTGGCGAACTTTGATGTGCATGGCATTGGCCGCATCATTGAAAATCATCCGCTGTTCCCGAAACGCACCAACGTTGAGTTCTGTCAGGTAGTATCTCCTTCTGTGCTCAAAATGCGTGTTTGGGAGCGAGGTTCAGGTGAAACCCTGGCTTGCGGAACAGGTGCATGTGCTACCTTGGTCGCAGCGTCGCTTAACGGCGTTTCATCCAATGAGGCAAAACTGGAGCTTCTCGGTGGCGATCTAAATATCGAATGGAGAAAGAGCGATAACCGCATTTACATGACCGGTCCCGCTACGAAAGTTTTCTCCGGTGAACTTTACTAATCAGATTTCAACGAATTAATAATCACTTAAACGTCAAATGACATGAGGCCTGGATAGGTGTCAGTTATTTGCATTCAGGTTCAATATAATTATGGCTTTAGTCAACGACAATTTTCTTAAACTTCCCGGAAACTACCTGTTTTCGGATATCGCGAAAAAGGTAAATGCATTCAAGGTAGTTCACCCGGAAGCTAACCTGATCAGACTGGGTATTGGTGACGTGACCCGTCCTCTTGCACCGGCAGTAATTAACGCTCTTCACTCTGCTGTTGATGAAATGGGTGCTGAAGAGACTTTCCGCGGATATGGTCCTGAACAAGGATATCGTTTCCTGATTGATACCATCATCAAAAACGATTTCGAGCCACGTGGCGTTAAACTTGATCCGGATGAAGTATTTATCAGCGACGGCGCTAAAAGTGATACCGGTAACATCGGTGATATCCTTCGTCATGACAACCGTGTAGCGGTTACTGACCCTGTTTACCCTGTTTATGTTGACTCAAACGTAATGGGTGTACGTGCGGGAGACCTTCAGATTGACGGTCGTTGGAGCAATATCGTGTACATCCCTTGTACTGCTGAAAACAACTTTACTCCTGAATTGCCGGAGAAACGTGTAGATATGATCTACCTGTGCTATCCGAACAACCCGACCGGTACTGTTTTGAACAAAAAACAGTTGAAAAAATGGGTTGATTATGCATTGGAGAATGAAGTGTTGATTTTGTTTGATGCAGCTTACGAAGCGTTTATCCGTGAAGAAGATGTGCCTCACTCAATCTACGAAATCAAAGGTGCGAAACAATGTGCTATCGAATTCCGAAGCTTCTCTAAAACTGCAGGATTTACCGGTTTGCGTTGTGGCTACACCGTTGTGCCAAAAGAATTGATGGGTCGTACTCCGGACGGACAAAAAGTATCGTTGAACGGATTGTGGAACCGTCGTCAGTGTACTAAGTTCAACGGTACTGCTTATATTATTCAGAAAGCTGCCGAGGCTGTTTATTCTCCTGAAGGAAAAGCTCAGGTGAAAGCAACCATCGACTATTATATGGATAACGCGAAATTGATTCGCGAAGGGCTGGAAGCTACCGGTTTGCAAATCTTCGGTGGTACCAATGCGCCTTACATCTGGTTGAAAACTCCGCAAGATGTAACTTCATGGAAATTCTTCGACCGTCTGCTTTACGAATGCCACGTGGTAGGTACTCCGGGTGTTGGCTTCGGACCAAGCGGTGAAGGTTATTTCCGATTGACAGCGTTTGGTAGCCGCGAGAATACTCAGGAAGCTATCGAGCGTATAAAAAATTGGAAAATCTAATTCACTCGTGAGCTGATTCTGAACATTCTATGTAACTTTGCAGGCTAATTCAGAATTTTCAAACCAACATATTTTAAGGATGGCACTCTATTTCCCTAAAAACTATCGGCCGAAACTTGCTCCCGAATCGATGGAGCATGCAATTAAGCTACTGAAAGAAACATTCCAACAGGAACTTTCCAAACAACTGCGTTTACGTCGTGTAACCGCTCCTTTGTTTGTTCTGGCCGGAACCGGTATCAACGATGACCTGAACGGTACAGAAAGAGCTGTAGGCTTTCCGATTAAATGTATGGGCGAGCGTCGCGCCGAGGTGGTTCACTCTTTGGCCAAATGGAAAAGAATGAAACTGGGCGAACACGACATTGCTCCCGGATTCGGTCTTTATACCGATATGAATGCAATCCGTGCCGATGAGGACCTGGATAATATTCACTCTCTGTATGTGGATCAATGGGACTGGGAACGCACTATTGAAGCGGAAGACCGGAATGTAGAGTTCCTGAAAGATATTGTTGTGAAAATCTATGAAGCGCTGAAGCACATCGAAGCGTTGGTGTATCACCAATTTAATCATATCACTCCTTGCTTGCCTGAGGAAATCACGTTCATTCATACTGAAGAGTTGTTGGCGCTTTACCCGCACCTGACTCCGAAAGAGCGTGAATTTGAGGCGGCTAAGAAATACGGTGCGATATTCGTAATCGGTATTGGTGGCCAAATGGCAGATGGCAAGAAGCATGACGGACGTGCTCCGGATTACGATGACTGGTCAACCATCGCCGAAAACGGACTTCCGGGTCTTAACGGTGACATCGTATTGTGGAACCCTGTTCTGGATAATGCTTTCGAGATTTCTTCCATGGGTATCCGTGTGGACAAAGCTGCATTGCTGCGTCAGTTGGAAATCGAGGGTTGCCTGGACAGAACGAAGATGACGTTCCACAAAGCATTGCTTGAAGACCGCATTCCGCTTTCAATCGGAGGAGGTATCGGGCAGTCCCGCCTTTGCATGTTTTTCCTGCGTTGCGCCCACATCGGCGAAGTTCAGGCATCCATCTGGCCGGAAGAGATGATTTCAGAGTGTGCTGCGAATAATATTTTCCTGAAATAAAAAACGCATGGTTACCTATTCCGACATTTACCTAAACCGAATATGCCGGAATCACAGATTATTTATCAGAATAATAATAGAAATAAATAAACAGGAAGCCGCTTTAGCCTCCTTTCGGGGAGGCTTTAGTCCGGCGCTGTAAAGCGTCATTCAAGCTGTCATTTTCGCTGCACTGCGGGAATGACTTTGCTTGTATAACGTTGGAAGGCTCCGGAGGTGGCAAATAATTAAACAACGAAAATGATAGAACAAGGATTGTACAGCCCCGATTTTGAGCACGATGCGTGTGGTGTAGGTTTGTTGGTAAACATCCAGGGCACCAAATCTCACGACGTTGTAGAGAAAGGGTTGAAAGTGCTTGAGCACATGGTACACCGTGGGGCTGAAAATGCTGACCCCAAAACCGGTGATGGTGCCGGAATCATGGTTCAGATTCCGCACGAGTTTATTCTGCTTCAAGGTATCCCAGTGCCTGAGAAAGGCCGTTACGGTACCGGTTTGGTTTTTCTTCCGAAAGACTCAAACGAGCAAACATGGTGCTTGAACAAAATCAAAGAAGTCATTGAAGGTGAATCGTTACAGTTGATTGCTGTGCGTGATGTGCCTGTTGACAGTACACAAATCGGTGAAACTGCAGCTGCAGTAGAACCGGACATCAAACAAATCTTTATCACCGGAGATTTCTCTCAGGAAGATTTGGAACGTAAACTTTACGTTGTTCGCAAGAAAATCGAGAAAGCAGTTCTTGCTTCTCAATTGAAAGTAAAACGCAGCTGTTATATTGTGAGCCTTTCTACACGTACCATTATTTATAAAGGTATGTTGTCATCACTTCAATTGCGTTACTACTATCCAGACCTGACCAGTCCATACTTCACTTCAGGTATGTCGTTGGTACACTCTCGTTTCTCTACCAATACATTCCCAACCTGGGATTTGGCTCAGCCATTCCGTTTGGTAGGTCACAACGGTGAGATCAATACAATCCGCGGTAACCGTTCATGGATGGAAGCTCGTTTGAGCTTGTTGAATCCTAAAACATTAGGTTGCTCTATTGAAGATATTTCTCCGGTTATCCAGCCTGCGATGAGTGATAGTGCATCATTCGACAACGCATTGGAATTCTTCATCATGTCAGGTATGAGCCTGCCTCACGCTTTGTCAATGATGGTTCCTGAAAGCTGGAATGCTAAAAACCCTATCTCTTCTGAACTGAAAGCATTCTATGAATTCCACAGTATCCTGATGGAGCCATGGGATGGTCCTGCTACTATCCTCTTCTCTGACGGTCGTTACGCTGGTGGTATGCTTGACCGTAACGGTCTGCGTCCGGCTCGTTACCTGATCACTCAGGACGATATGATGGTGGTTGCATCTGAAACCGGTGTATTGGCTTTCGATGCTGCTGAAATCAAAGAGAAAGGTCGTCTGTCTCCGGGTAAAATGTTGATGGTTGACACTGAAGCCGGAACCGTAACTTATGACCCTGAATTGAAACAGGAGCTTGCAGCTGCTCACCCTTACAAAGAGTGGTTGGCTCAGAACCGTATCAACCTTGACGATATCCAGTCAGGACGTAGCGTTAAACACGCTGTTGACAACTACGATGCAAAACTGAAAGCATTCGGTTATACTAAAGAAGACGTTAACACTCTTATCCTTCCGATGGGACGTGATGGTGGTGAACCAACAGCTTCAATGGGTAACGATACTCCGCTTGCAGTTATTTCAAGCAAACCACAACCGTTGTTCCGTTACTTCCGTCAGCAGTTTGCTCAGGTAACTAACCCGCCGATTGACCCGATCCGCGAAGAGTTGGTAATGTCTCACACCGGTTACATCGGTGCTATTACCGAAGACCTGTTGGAGCCATCAGCTAACCTTTGCAAAATGGTTCGTCTGAACAGCGGTTTGTTGACCAATACTCAATTCGATATTCTTTGCAATCTGCAATATAAAGGCTTCAAAAACACTACTCTTCCTACCTTGTTCAAAGCAAGCGAAGGCGAGAAAGGTCTTGAAGCTGCATTGGAAGATTTGGTTGCTAAAGCAGAAGCAGCAGCTGACGCTGACATCAACTACATCATCCTGTCTGACCGTGGCGTAAACGCTGAAATGGCTCCAATCCCTGCATTGCTGGCTGTTTCTGCAGTTCACCATCACCTGATCAGCAAACGCAAACGCATGCAAATCGCATTGGTTCTTGAATCAGGAGAGCCTCGCGAAATTATGGACTTTGCATTGTTGTTCGGTTACGGTGTGAGCGCTATCAATCCTTATATGGCATTCGCTATTCTGGATAAATTGGTTAAAGACAAAGACATTCAGCTTGACTACCACACTGCCGAGAAAAAATACCTCAAAGCTGTTGACAAAGGCTTGTTGAAAGTACTTTCTAAAATGGGTATCTCAACCCTTGCCAGCTACAAAGGCGCTAAGATCTTCGAAGCAATCGGAATCTCAAGCAAGCTGGTTGACAAATACTTCACCGGTACTGTTACCAAAATCGAAGGTATCGAACTGGAAGATATCGCCCGTGAAACTGTAGCGTTGCATACAAAAGCTTTCCACTGGACAGTTGACGCTCCGCAATTGGATAATCAGGGTAACTACGCTTACCGTCGTGACGGAGAGAAACACGCATGGAACCCGGAATCAATTACTGCATTGCAGTTGGCAACCCGTCTTGGAAGCTACAAGAAATTTAAAGAATATACTAAAGTCGTTGACGAAAAGGCAGAGCGTATCTTCCTGCGTGACTTCATGCAGTACAAACGCAATCCGATCGACATTTCTAAAGTAGAACCTGCTTCAGAAATTACCAAACGTTTCGTAACCGGTGCGATGTCATTCGGTTCTATCTCGAAAGAGGCTCACGAAGCGATGGCGATTGCGATGAACATTCTTGGCGGTAAAAGTAATACCGGTGAGGGTGGTGAAGATCAGGAACGTTTCAAAAAACAAGCTGACGGTACTTCTAAACGTAGTGCTATCAAACAGGTGGCTTCAGGCCGTTTCGGTGTAACTACCGAATACCTCGTTAACGCTGACGAAATCCAGATCAAAATCGCCCAGGGTGCTAAACCGGGTGAAGGTGGTCAACTTCCGGGCTTCAAAGTAGATAAAGTGATCGCTAAAACACGTCACTCTATTCCAGGAATCTCGTTGATTTCACCTCCTCCTCACCACGATATCTACTCTATCGAGGACTTGGCTCAGTTGATCTACGATTTGAAAAACGTGAACCCTACTGCTAATATCAGTGTGAAACTGGTATCTGAAAGTGGTGTGGGTACGATTGCTGCCGGTGTGGCTAAAGCTAAAGCTGACCTGATCATCATTGCTGGTGCTGAAGGTGGTACTGGTGCTTCTCCTGCCAGCTCAATCAAACACGCAGGTCTTCCTTCAGAGCTTGGTTTGGCTGAAACTCAGCAAACACTCGTTATCAATAACCTTCGCGGTCAGGTTAGACTGCAAACTGATGGTCAGTTGAAAACAGGTCGCGATATCGTTATCGCTGCTATGTTGGGTGCTGAAGAGTTCGGTTTTGCAACTTCTGCATTGATCGTATTGGGTTGTGTGATGATGCGTAAATGTCACTTGAATACCTGCCCTGTGGGCGTGGCTACTCAGGACGAAGAGTTGCGTAAACGTTTCGTAGGTAAATACGAATACCTCGTTAACTTCTTTACTTTCTTAGCAGAAGAGGTACGTGAGCACCTGGCTGAAATGGGTTACACCAAACTGGATGACATCATCGGCCATACTGAACTGATCGAATTTAAACCGGATAACGCTAATCCGAAAGTACAGAAAATCGACCTGTCGAAACTGTTGTACACTCCGGCTGAAGCAAAAGAAAATGCCATCCGTAAAGTGAAAGATCAGATTCACGAAATTCACGAAATCCTTGACCGCGAACTGATCAAAGCATCTCAGTATGCAATCAATTCAGGAAAACCGGTACAGCAAGACTTCCCAATCGTGAACGTTAACCGTTCTGTGGGTGTGATGTTGTCAGGTGAAGTGGCTAAGAAATACGGAAACGAAGGCTTGCCAGAAGATACAATCCGTTTCAACTTCAAAGGTTCTGCCGGACAAAGTTTCGGTGCGTTCCTGGCGAAAGGTGTAACCTTCCGTCTTGAAGGAGATGCGAATGACTACCTTGGTAAAGGTATCTCTGGTGGTAAAGTAATCGTTGTTCCTCCAACAGGAAGCAAATTCGCTCCGGAAGAAAACATCATCGCAGGTAACACTATGCTTTATGGTGCTACAAGTGGTGAGGTTTACATCAACGGTCGCGTAGGAGAGCGTTTCTGTGTGCGTAACAGTGGTGCTACCGCTGTTGTGGAAGGTACAGGTGACCACTGTTGTGAGTACATGACCGGCGGTCGCACTGTAGTTCTTGGTACTGTCGGACGTAACTTCGCTGCCGGTATGAGTGGTGGTGTGGCTTACGTTTGGAATAAGGAAGGCAACTTCGACTTTTTCTGTAATATGGAAATGGTAGAGCTTACCCTGGTAGAAGATATGTACGATGCAAAAGAGCTGAAAGGCTACATCGAACGTCACTTCGAATACACTCAGAGTCCGCTTGCAAAACGCATGTTGGAAAACTGGGATCAGTACCTCGGCCAGTTCATCAAAGTAACACCAATTGAATACAAAAAGGTGTTGGTTGAAGAAAAGGCAGAAGCTCTTAAAAAAAAAATAGCTGAAGTCGAGAGAGATTATTAATAAAGTAATGGACCAGACGGAATAAACCCCGTCTGGTTTAACTAAGAATATTATGGGAAATCCTAAAGCATTTTTATCAATATTACGCAAAGAAGCCGGATATCGTCCGATTTCTGAGAGAATCATGGACTACAGCGAGGTGGAGCAAACCCTGAACCTGGAAGATCGCAAACTTCAGGCTTCACGCTGTATGGACTGTGGTATACCTTTCTGCCACTGGGCTTGTCCGGTAGCAAACCGCCAGCCGGAATGGCAGGATCTGGCTTATAAAGGGAAATGGAAAGAAGCTTACGAAGCACTGGTTGCTACCGATGACTTTCCTGAATTCACAGGCCGTATCTGTCCTGCACCATGTGAAAAAGCATGTGTGTTGAAACTGTCAGCAGACAGCCCTGTAACCATCCGTGAAAACGAAGCTTCTATCGTAGAAAAGGCTTTCGCAGAAGGTTATGTAAAAGCAAATCCTCCTAAATACCGTTCAGGTAAAAAAGTAGCTGTAATCGGTGGAGGTCCTGCCGGTATGGCTGCAGCTAACCAGCTTAACCTGAAAGGTCATACTGTAACTTTGTTCGAAAAGAACGAAACCATCGGAGGTC
>JAUZOF010000130.1 GCA_030706585.1 Bacteroidota bacterium | reverse complement strand
TGAACACTCCTTCATTGCACAAATATATCTCGAAGCAGGTCAAACGTGGATTTGCCAATATCAAGGCATTTGAAATAGAGTATCACCGTCGTTTTGCCATGGCATTTGCCTCATTTATTCTTACTACCATTGGAATTTCTATTTCTTCCCGTAAGGTAAAAGGAGGTATGGGGGTAAATATTGGAATCGGTCTTGGTTTAAGTTTTGCGTATATCTTATTTATGACTATATCATCTTCGTTTGCTGTAAGCGGACTTACTTCTGCGGCTGTTGCAGTATGGATTCCGAACGTCATTTTTTCCGGACTGGCGCTTTATTTGTATTCTAAAGCTCCCCGGTAAGGATAAAATTCTTTCAAAGATGAAAACAATAAGTTCAAACAGCATATTATGTGCCAGTTTGTGCTGTAAAACATATTTGCATTTCGACTTATGCAAATAATCCTTTCTAATTTTACCAGCCGATTTTAAGAAAATATCTGCTAAAAAGGCAGATGCAAAATAATACACAATGGAAACACAACACACACTTTCCGGCTTGAAAAGAACAGACTTTCAAACCGAAATCAATGGCAAAAAAACAGACCTTTTCGTATTAACCAACAAGAACGGTTGTGAGATGTGCGTAACCAACCTGGGTTGCTTCCCCGTCTCACTGATGGTTCCGGACAAAAACGGTAAAATGACCGACGTGGTTTTGGGCTACCAAACCATCAAAGGATACATCGACAACCAACCGACTTATCTGGGTTCGGTAATCGGTCGTTACGGTAACCGTATCTCTAAAGGTAAATTTACACTGGACGGAAAAGAGTACTCATTGGCGATTAACAATGGTCCGAATAACCTTCACGGAGGTAAAGTCGGTTTTGACTCAAAAGTTTGGGATGCAAAACAAACCGATACGCAAACCCTCGAACTGACGCTTGTTTCTCCCGATATGGAAGAAGGTTTCCCCGGTACATTGACTGTGAAAATGATTTACAAACTGACCGACGAAAACGCTTTCCACATCTCTTACGAAGCGACTACTGATAAACCGACACTTTGCAACCTGACCAACCACGCTTTCTTCAACTTGTCAGGCGCAGGAGACTCATACGTTGGCGACCACATCATGCAAATCAATGCTACTCTTTATACCCCTGCTGATGATGTTTCTATCCCATTCGGAGAAATCGTAAAAGTAGCAGGTACACCAATGGACTTTACTACTCCACAGACGATTGGTTCACGTATCGATGAAGACTTCAATCAACTGGTTTGGGGTAATGGTTATGACCACAACTATGTAATTGACAAGAAATATCCGGGCGAACTGGTTGTTTGTGCGAGAACAGTTTCTCCAAAAACCGGTATCGTGCTTGAAACTATCACCAATGAGCCGGGTGTTCAGCTTTATTCCGGTAACTGGTTGGGTGATTTCGAAGGTAAAGCCGGTAAAAAATACCCAAAACGCAGTGCATTCTGCCTCGAAACACAACACTTCCCCGATTCTCCAAATAAACCACACTTTCCATCAACCGTTCTTCGTCCGGGCGAAGTGTATGGCAGCATCTGCGAATACAAATTCTCTGTAGAGAAATAATCACTACTAAATACTAATCACTAACACTTAACTAACTAAATTTTCAATGACAACACAACAAAAAAACTATGCATTGCCTATCGCAATGATGTTTGCGCTGTTCTTTATGATTGCCTTCGTGACCGGTTTGCCAAGTCCGATGGGGGTAATCGTTGCTAAACAATTCGGAGCTACCAACTTCGAGTCTCAGCTGGGATTCCTCGGTAACTTCCTCGCTTATGCCTTTATGGGTATTCCTGCCGGTATCATGCTGAAAAAAATCGGTTACAAAAAAACAGCTTTGGCTGCAATCGTAGTAGGTTTCACCGGAGTTGGCGTACAGTTCCTTTCAGGTCAGGTCGGTAGTTTTACCGTATATCTGGTAGGTGCATTTATTTCAGGTTTCTCTATGTGTATGTTGAATACTGTAGTAAACCCTATGTTGAACACTCTTGGTGGTGGCGGTAACAAAGGAAACAAGTTGCTGCAATTCGGAGGTTCTATCAACTCTATCGGTGCTACAATCACTCCGATGTTGGTTGGTTTCCTTATGGGAGCAGCAGCCGGTCGTACTATCGAAAAAGCAAATCCTGCTTTGTTCCTCGCTATGGGTATCTTCGCATTGGCATTCGTAGTATTGTTCTTTGTAAATATTCCTGAGCCTCACCTTGAAACAGCTGAGTCTAAAAAAGAGGTTCACCACCACAGCCCGCTTTCTTTCCGTCACTTCATCTTCGGTGCTATCGCTATCTTTATCTATGTAGGTATCGAAATCGGTATTCCAAGTACTGCTAACTTGTTCATGACTGCCGGTAAGGATGCTTCTAACCCAGGTCTTGGTATCGATGCTACAATTGCAGGTAGTATTGTGGGTATCTATTGGTTGTTGATGCTTGTTGGCCGTCTGGTAGGAGCTTCAATCGGTTCGAAAGTATCAAGTAAAGCGATGATGACGTTTGTATCAAGCTTAGGACTTGTTTTGGTAACTCTGGCTATTGTTAGCCCGCAATCATTTGCCGTAACTCTTCCGGTTATTGGTGCTCAGGTTCCTGTAAGCGTAATGTTCCTTGTTCTTTGCGGATTGTGTACTTCGATCATGTGGGGTGGTACATTTAACCTGGCTGTAGAAGGATTGGGTAAATATACTGCTGCCGGTGCCGGTATCTTCATGGTAATGGTTTGCGGTGGAGGTATCGTGCCTTTGATCCAGGGATGGGTATCTGACCACTTCGGTTACCTGAACAGCTACTGGGTAATGTTTGCATGTTTGGCTTACATGTTGTTCTATGCATTGATCGGCTGCAAAAACGTAAACAAAGATATTCCTGTAGAATAAATTTCAACCTTTCCAGTGAGGGGGTGACTTTGAGTCACCCCCTCACTGACAAAAAATAATACACACACTAACCATTCAAATTATTTATCATTCAAGATTATGAAAAACCTAGAAATCGTTCGCTCTACATTCAAAGAAAAATTCGGTACTGACGGTTCAGTATATTTTTCACCGGGTCGTATCAACCTGATTGGTGAGCACACTGACTATAACGGTGGTTTTGTACTTCCGGGTGCAGTGGACAAAGGTATGTTGATTGAACTGAAACCTAACGGAACTGATAAAATCCGTGCATACTCTATTGACCTGAAAGAATCTTCAGAATTTGGATTGAACGAAGAAGACCGTCCTGCAGAAGGATGGGCAAGATATATCTTTGGTGTTGTTCGCGAGTTGGCAAAACGTGGCGGCAAAGCTGAAGGTTTCGATACAGTATTTACCGGCGATGTGCCTCTCGGTGCAGGTATGTCTTCATCTGCTGCATTGGAAAGTGCTTACGCTTTTGCGTTGAACGATATTTACAACATGGGCATCGACAAAAAACAGTTGGTGAAAGTAGGTCAGATGACTGAGCACAACTATGTAGGTGTAAACTGCGGTATCATGGACCAGTTTGCTTCTATCTTCGGTAAAGAAGGCCATTTGATTAAACTGGATTGCAGCAACATGGAGTTCGAATACGTTCCATTCGAGCCTAAAGGTTACAAAGTGGTATTGTTGGACTCTGTAGTAAAACACGCGTTGGTAGGTTCTCCTTACAACGAGCGTCGCCTTTCTTGCGAGCGTGTAGCTAAAGAGGTAAACAAGAAATACCCTGAAGTAGAGCACATGTGCCAGGCTAACTTCGACCAACTGAACGCTGTGAAAGAACTGGTAAGCGCTGAAGACTTCATGCGTGCAGAATATGCAGTAGGTGAAGCTGAACGTTTGAGAACGGCTTGTGACGCGATGACCAAAGGTGATTTCGAAACAGTTGGTAAAATGATGTACGGAACTCACTGGGGTATGAGCAAACTTTACGAAGTAAGCTGCGAAGAACTTGACTTCTTAGCTACTTTGGCTGAAGAAGCCGGTGTAACCGGTAGCCGTATCATGGGTGGTGGCTTCGGCGGATGTACCATCAATGTAGTGAAAGAAGAGCTTTACGACGGTTTCATCGCAAAAGCTAAAAAAGAATACTCAGCTAAATACGGTCACGAACCAAAAGTGTACGATGTCGTTATCGGCGAAGGTTCTCGTAAAATCTGCTAAGGATTTTTCCAGAATTCCACAGTGAGGGGGTGACTTGAAGTCACCCCCTCGCTATCGTATAATAAGCTGCTTCCATTCGAGGCAGCTTTTTTTATATCCCCTCAGCTATAAGCGATCTTGATTTTGAGAATGAAATATGCATTTGCTAGATCTGCGCCAGTGATGAGTCGTCTGTGTATAGTTCTAGGGGCTGACTGCGATAATTAAACTTGGAGGAAAAAGCGGCAAACTGTTTTAATGGATAATTTGAGGTATAGAAATCTAAAAACAGTTTCTACAAAATGTAGAAATCAGAAAAGTATCCGATTCAAGCCTCTACATTTTGTAGAAACCGGAATGACATCCTGTTCAACCTCCTACATTTTGTAGAAGGTCGAAAGAACCTTCGTTCAACCTTCTACAAAATGTAGATTCCAAAATAAACATCTAATAAGGCCTCTACATTTTGTAGAAACCCGATTAAATCCTCAATCAACCTTCTACAAAATGTAGTAACTTGATTGCCTATCTGTTCAAACTTCTACATTTTGTAGTGGCTTAAATGATTATCAAATGATTGCTATTTCTGAAATGATATTTTCTAACAACTCATTGTTGAACCATAAAAAATTGAATGATCATGGAATTTGGATCTCATCTTATCGCAAGAATAGGAGATACCTTCTTTCATAATAAACCAATCGCTCCACTCGTGAAATTTCTATCCTCCGAACGCCATATTTACTCCTCATTTGTTTTATTTTTCAGTAATCCTTCTAACTTTGCATTTATAGCTACACGATAATTTAAAACCTTAGAATTATGAAAAACCTGGAAATTGTTCGCTCAACCTTTAAAGCGAAATTTGAAGCGGAAGGCTCCGTATATTTTTCACCCGGACGTATTAACCTGATTGGCGAGCACACCGATTACAATGGCGGTTTTGTGCTTCCCGGCGCTGTGGATAAAGGCATGTTGGCCGAGATCAAAACCAATGGCCTGGCCAAAATCCGCGCTTATTCGATAGACCTGAATGAGTCAGCTGAATTCGGACTGAATGAAGAAGATCTTCCTGCAGAAAGTTGGGCAAGATTTATCTTCGGCGTGGTGCGTGAAATTAGCAAACGCGGCGGAAAAGTCGAAGGATTTGATACCGTTTTTACCGGCGATGTGCCGCTGGGTGCGGGGATGTCCTCTTCGGCTGCATTGGAAAGCACCTACGCTTTTGCCTTGAATGATATGTTTGGTCTCGGCATTGAAAAGTTTGAACTGGCAAAGATCGGGCAGGCTACCGAGCACAATTATGTAGGCGTGAAATGCGGTATCATGGACCAGTTTGCTTCTATCTTTGGTAAGGCAGGCCATTTGATTAAACTCGATTGCCGCTCGCTTGAATATGAATATGTGCCATTTAACCCAACCGGATATAAGCTCGTATTGCTGGATTCAGTCGTTAAGCACGAACTGGTTGGCTCGCCCTATAACCGTCGTCGTGAATCGTGTGAACGTGCGGCTGCCGAGATTCGCAAGAATCATCCTCAGGTAGAATTTCTCCGCGACGCTACGTTGGATATGCTCAAAGAGGTGAAGTTTGAGTTGAATGATGAAGATTATATGCGTGCTGAATATGTAATCGAAGAGGTACAACGTCTGCTCGATGCCTGCGAGGCATTGAAAAAAGGCGATTACGAGACAGTCGGTAAAAAGATGTTCGGCACTCACTACGGAATGAGCAAACAATACGAAGTGAGCTGCGAAGAGCTTGATTTCCTCAATGATATTGCCAAAGAGTGCGGTGTAACCGGTTCGCGTGTGATGGGCGGAGGCTTTGGTGGCTGTACCATCAACTTGGTGAAAGAGGAGCTTCACGATGTCTTTATCGAAAAAGCAATCAAAGACTTTACGGATAAATTTGGCGTATCACCGAAAGTATATGATGTGGTGATTGGCGACGGTTCGCGTAAGATTTGCTGATTTATCCCTTACTCGGAGCGCGACGTCAAATGCGTACTCTTATTTAAAAACAAAAGAACCACAGAGGCCTGGGAACTGGCATCTGTGGTTCTTTTGTTTTATAATGTTTACAGTTCTATCATTACAGACTGATTTAAAGACAATTTCCGGTGCCGGAGTGTTATAATATAGACGGAGTTGAGTCATTCACCTAAATATATTTAGCCATGAAAAGAGTATTCATTATTGCCTGTCTGGCATTGATAAGCTTCAGTACATTTGGAGAAGGCGCTTCTGACCCTGTTTATGGAAGGAGCAGAATTGGGTTGACAGCTGATTTGGGCAGGGGAACCGAAAATCACACCTTGTTCGTTACGCCTGACTTTAAGAACGCAAACATTTCCCTGGGGAAGAATTACGCATTCGGTGTCAGATACGGATACGAATTGTCCCGTAGTTTTGAAATGGATGGGGATATTAATTTTGAGGGAAGCACACTGACGAACCCGATAACCAATGTAAAAGCACGCGTGGGTTACGGCAGTGTAACATTGACGGCAAATTATGTGTTGATGTTAGGGAAAGACTTTGCCAAGAGGCTGAAATTTGGAGCCGGAGCCGATTATAACTTTTCGCCCCGGTTGACGATCAGAGGGCAAAGAGTACAGAATGGCTTTGATGCAACCTGGAATTACGAAAATGCAGCCGGGTATCATGTAAATGCGATGTATGAATACTTTTGGTCTGAATCCTGGTCTGCTGATCTAGGCTTGAAATGGACAGGTATTGCCTATAAATTTAATTCGGGTACAAACCTTAGTTATCTAAAGAATGAATTCAGAGAACCCGGAGGTAATGCGATCAATGTTGTAGCCGGGGTTTATTTCCATTTCTGATAAAGGGATTAATGCATTGTAAAGAATTTACCCATGAGATATTTGAGTCTCCTGCTAATCCCGATTGTTTGCTTTGGTCATGTTTTTGCCGTACAGAAGAAGAGCGTGGAAGTCTTTCTGCTTTCCAAGCCCCTGACTATTGATGCCGTACTTGATGAACCGGTTTATTCACAGGCTAAACCGGCAAAAGACTTTGTGCAATTACAGCCTTTAAACGGAAAACCCTCTTTCCAGCCTTCCGAAGTATTTCTTTTCTACGACCAGACCGCTATTTACGTCGGGGCGCATTTATATGACAGCGCACCTGACAGTATCTTTAACTTTCTGACCACCCGTGATGATACGGGCATGTCAGATTATTTCGGTATTTATATTGACCCTTATAATCAGGGACAATTAGCCTTCGGCTTTTTTATTACTCCCGCCGGAGTTCAGATGGATATCAAAGCCGTAAAAAGCGATGGAGATAATGAAGATGCCAGTTGGAATGCCGTGTGGGAGAGCAAGACCCGCGTTGCTTCTGACGGCTGGATTGTGGAGATGCGTATTCCTTTTTCTGCATTGCGGTTTTCCGGTAAGACGGGCAATGCCTGGGGCATGAATATGTTTCGCAATATCCGCCGGTATAATTCCAATAATTCCTGGAGCATGGTTGACCGTAATGTTTCGGGATTTATCCATCAGGAAGGCGAGATGACCGGTCTCAAAGATATTAAACCGCCCCTCAGACTCTCTTTCAGTCCTTATCTGGCTACTTACGCCGAAACAAAGGCCGGCGAGAAAGCCGATTTCCTCTACAAAGCCGGAATGGACATGAAATACGGCATTAACGAGAGTTTTACCCTCGATATGATGCTGATTCCTGATTTTGGGCAAATACAGTCTGACGATAAGAAGCTCAATCTGACTCCTTACGAACTTTATTACAGCGAAAAACGGCAATTTTTTACCGAAGGGACAGAGCTTTTCCAACGGGGAAATATCTTCTATTCAAGAAGGATCGGCGCTTATCCCAAGTTTGCTGGAAAAGCAGACGATGCCCTGCGGGATAATGAAGAAATCTACTACAGACCGACCGAAACCCAACTGGCCAATGCGACTAAAATATCCGGTCGAACATCAGACGGGTGGGGGATTGGCTTTCTCAATGCCGTTTCAGTGGATTCCTACGCAAAGCTCCGTGATACCATAACGGGAAATCGTCGAAGAGTGAATATTCAGCCCCTTAGCAACTATAATGTTTTGGTAGTGGATAAATCTTTGCCTCACAACTCCTATTTCAGCCTGATCAACACCAATATGATGATGGCCAATAATTCTTTCATGGCTAATGTAACAGCAACTGATTTTCAGTTGCGGGACAAGAGCCTCAAATATGCATTGAAAGCAAAAGGCGCAATAAGCACACGTGGTGATTCTTCACGCGAAACGGGATATTACGGGCAACTTTCGCTGGAGAAAAACCGTGGCAAACTGCAATTTGGCTTGAATGAATGGCTTTATTCGGATAAATACAATCCCAACGACCTGGGTTATTTGCAACGAAACAATATCATCCTCTCTGAAGGCTGGATTTACTATCAAAAGGTGGAGCCGTTTTCCATTTTCAGAGAGGTCAATGGAAATCTCTGGTGGGATTATTACCGCGTGTTTAACCCTTCCACCGTCTTCAATCACGAGATGGGATACAACCTGAATATGCTCTTTAAAAACAACTACAGTTTCTACGCCAACGGAGGTATCGGTACCGATAAGAAGGATTACTTCGAGCCCCGGGTGAAGGGCCGGTTTTACTTCACGCCGCATTATTACTGGCACAATCTCAACCTGAATACCGATTCGCGTAAGTCTCTCAGTTTTTACTTCCATATCGGGATGAATGCTCAACCCCATACCAATGCTTATGCTATCCTTGGAGATGGTTCTGCCACATTGCGCATTGGCCAGCACGCGCAACTCAATTACGGGGTGAGCTTCAATAATGCCTACAATAACATCGGCTTTACGGATAAAACGGATAACGATAGTACAATCGTTTTCGCTAAACGTAATGTCAAGGTGTTGGAAAATATACTGAGTGCTTCCTATATGCTCAACAACCGTTCGGGACTTACGCTTCGTGTGCGCCATTACTGGTCAGGCAATGCCAACAAGAACTTTTATTATTTGCAAAGGGATGGCAATCTGCTTTCAGCAAGCGATTATCAGGAGAATGAGGATCAGAACTACAACGCTTTCACAGTAGATATGATCTTCCGCTGGATTTTTGCTCCGGGTTCTGAGCTTTCCCTGGGATGGAAAAGTGCAGCCCTCGAAAATCAGGATAAAGTCATCACCAATTACTGGAATAATCTTACCCGATGTTGGAAATCTCCAGCAAATAGCCTGTCGGTACGTGTGCTCTATTATCTGGATTATAATAATCTGAGAAAGACGAAGGAGTGAGTAACGTCATTTTCAAAAAATCATTGGAAAGTT
>JAUZOF010000013.1 GCA_030706585.1 Bacteroidota bacterium | reverse complement strand
ATGAATTATTTCCAAACCTATCCTGTGTCAGAGACGCGCCAGCATTCAGCCCATTATTCCCATTTCCACTTTCGTCATTTGAATTTCCATTAAATGGCCACCAAGCAACCAACCCATTTAATGGGATATAAGATGGGATTGATTGAGAATAAGTTGGCATTATATAGAATGCACAAACTAACACTGATAACAAAATTCGCTTCATAATAATTTTTTAGAATATTAGATTAATCGTTTTCTAAATCCAAATGATATGTATTTGCAAATATACATGTTATTTGTGTGTTCAATGATAACATCTTTAAAACTATATCAATGTAAGCGATTATTTAAGAAGCATAATCCACATATTCTACTATTACAATCAGGATAAGTTGCAGAGCTGCTAGGTTCCCTCTTGTCTTAAAACTAATGCGAAATACTATTGATTTTCATCTATTTGGAATGGTGGTATATGAGAATATTTATATATTAGCAGAATAATAACCTTTACATAATATGGATCTTATAAATCAGGAGCATTGGGATGAGAACTACTCAAACATTGATGGTATTCTATCTTCCTCAAAGAACGACCCTTTAATAGAATGGATCGAATATACCCATAAATGCTTACCACATGCTACATGTTTAGAAATTGGAGTCTATCCAGGCCGTTATATCTATGAATTTGGAGAAAGAAATCATGAAATCTATGGTATTGATCTGACTCCTAAGGTGCTTGAACTCAATAAATTATTTTCAGATAAGAATCTCAAAGTTGGGGGGTTTGAACAAAAAAATTTTTTTGACCTCAATCCTGACAAAAAATACGGAATTGTTTACTCTTTAGGTTTTATCGAACATTTCAATGATTATAAATCTGTAATTCAAAGACATTGCAACTTGGTTGAAGACAATGGTATTTTATTTCTTGCAACACCAAACTTTAGTGGAGCGATTCAATATTTCCTACACAAGTTAATTGATTCCGAAAATATCAAAAGACATAACCTGAAATCTATGAATGTAGATGAATGGAGTTCTTTCTTAAGTCAAAACGGATTTGAAATAATTCAAGCAGGTTATATAGGGGGATTTAGCTTTTGGTATGAAAAGCAAAAAAGAAATGTTTTCCAACGGTTTATTAAAGAGTTTATGCGACATTCAATGCCTGTTTGGCAAAAGATATTTCGTTCTCCCAGTAAATTATATTCTCCATATTGTGGTATTATTGCACGAAAAATCAGTGAAAAGGACAATTTAGATTACAACCATAATAGCACTATAATCAACTAATGAAAATTGGCATTTTGTACGTCTGTACAGGAAACTATACTATTTTCTGGAAAGACTTTTATCTGACTTGCGAGCAGTTTTTTATCCCAGGAGCCGAAAAGCACTATTTTGTTTTTACTGACGCCCCTTCAGTTGACTTTGAACAAGAAAATCCAAGAATTAAACGACTCTTCCAAGAAAATCTCGGATGGCCAGATAATACATTGAAGAGGTTCCACATGTTCAAAAAAGCAGAAGAGCAAATTGCAAAAATGGATTATGTCTTCTTTTTGAATGCGAATATGTTACTAATCGACAAAATAGATGAAAGCATTTTATGCGAAAAAGAAGGCTTATTAGGCGTTAAACATCCGGGATATTATAATAAAGACAGAGATGCATTTCCTTATGAAAACAATCCCCTCTCTACTGCTTACATAAGCCCCAAAGAAGGCGAAAGCTATTATATGGGAGGTTTTAATGGAGGGAAAGGTTCCGAATTTACAAAGCTAATTAACTCTTTAATAAGTAATGTTGATAATGATCTTGCAAAGGGAATTATTGCCCGCTACCATGATGAATCCCAGATAAATAGGTATTTCTTAGACCATTCTGTGAAAACTATCGGAGCTGAATACGGCTGGCCTGAAGGAAAACCGACCGATCTTCCGGTGAAAATTATCATCAGAGATAAAACGAAATGGGGTGGTCATGCAAAATTAAGAGGAGATAGATTCCAGTTTCAATATAGTTATCTGGCAAAACTAATTGCAAAATCAAAGGGAATCTATAAGAAACACGTTGTTAAACGATTTAAACACAATTAATAACACATAATGGGTCAAATGAGAAAAGCATTTGACTCATTTTTATTTCCTCAACACAAGGGCAATTACATCATCCAATATCTTTGACTTGAGGATTTTATTGATGCCCAAGTAAAATGCCGCTCCGGTGAATATCTGAACAACCAGAAGTAGTAATTTTTGTGCAATCACAAACTTCAGTCCGTACATAATGCCGACCATCACCAATGAAAGCAAAACATATGGAGCCATATCCCGCCACTGCTCATACCATTTGTATTTTGCTTTATTTCCAAGAATGAAAACATTTAAGATATAAATCAAATAACGCATAATCACCAAGCCACAGATTGATGCCATGATTCCGTAATGGACCGTAGAGAAGAACACAATAATCAAAATCACGATTTTCACTAACTCAATATATACAAATTCCGTAACCCGGTCTTTAATAACAACGAAATACTGATTAGAATTAATGAAAATCGTCGGAATGCCAGCCAAACATAGAAGCTGAAAATAGACAAAAGCCCCTTCCCATTTTTTCGAAATCAATAACTCAAGTACACCAGGACCCACAATAGCTAATCCAAACAATAACGGGAAAGCCAGAAAAGAAGTCAAACGAATAGTCTTCTGAAAAGCGCGTTTCAACCGTTCAGGGTCATCCTTGATCTGGCTATAAATGGGAAACATGCTATTGCTTAGAGTCGTAGAAAGGATGCTTGTGGGCATGTCACTGTACTTACTCGCCTGCGTATAATTTCCCATAACAGTAAGCGGAAAAAAACGACCGATTAACTGTCCATACAGGAACTGAAACAGGTTGGTCAACAAGCTGGCAGCCGACATCTCCATGCCGTATTTCAACTGAGCCTTCAACGCTTCAAAACTAAACAGTCGGGATGGGCGCCATTTACTTACAACCCATAACAGGGAAACACGAAACGCTGCATTTCCAACCGATTGCACCACCAAAGCCCATACACCAAGCCCTTTAACGGCAAAGATCAGTGACAAAATACTAGAAAGCAGTAGTGATGTTAGATTGATCACAGACAACTGCTTAAATCGAACATTCTTAGTCATCTGAGCCCCTTGCACAAGCCCCAGGGAGTTAATAATCAATGAAAGGAAAACAACCCGGGCTAGTATGACCAGTTGCGGTTGATTATAGAAATTGGCAATCAGCGGCGCACAACAAAACAATACCGCGTACAAGAATGAACTCACTCCGATATTGAAGTAGAATACCGTATTATAATCCAGTTCGGATGCATCCTTCTTCCGGATCAAAGCGGAGACAAACCCGCTGTCAATGAGCGCACTCGATAAAGCAATGAAAATCCCCAGCAATCCAATTAATCCGTATTCCTTTTGGGAAAGAATGCGTGTAACGACAAGTCCGATTACAATAAGAATTAACTGTGAACCGACTTTATCAAAGAAATTCCAGGCTATGGCAATAGCTGATTTTCGTTTAAGAGAATGTTCTGTCATCGAATGATGGGTAGTGGGTAAAATTTGGATAGTTGTTTGCGAATCAACGATAGTAATCTGAAAACCTGAGCCTTCAATAATGGTTTTATCGCGATGGATTCGCTTGATATCAGTCGCTGTTGTATCCACACCGGATATTCAGAGGCCAGTTCACGCCAGACTTCATCAGCTTTCTGAGTTTCGTTTTCGCTTTTATGGAGTTTCCACAGGTTATAAAGAATAGCGGCAGATGCCATCTTCAGATTATCCACTACCTCTTTATTTTCAGGAAAAAGGTTGATGATAAACTTCCTTACATTGAGTGACATTAATAATGCCTTACTTCGGTCTTTACCTACAAAGATACTACTTTCACTTTTGCGGTAAAGCGCCATCACCTTCGGAATATAATAGAGGTCGCCTTTCGACGCAGACAGCATACTGAACACATAATCAACGCTCACGACCTGCTCAATTCCTTCAGGCAATTCAAAGTAGTTGTTCCTGAAAAAACAGGAGACGTTGGCGATAAAATTCTTTTTGGATAAATCGAGTTGGGTGTAGATACCTTTACGCTCAGTGCCATTGGAAAGGCTTTTGCTTCCGTCGTTTTCGTAGTAATTCAACACGCGGTGGAAGCAGAGCGAATATTGAGGATTCTTTTCCATGATATCATACTGGATCTGCAATTTATCCTTGCAAATCCAGTAGTCATCAGGGTCGCACACGGCGATATATTTTCCGCGGGTAGCCGAGAGGCATTTCAGGTTGTTTCGCTGATACCCGAGGTTTTTTTCATTGACCAGCAGACGGATAATTTCAGGATAAGCTTTTGCATATTTCTCGCAAATGGCTAACGTCCCGTCCGTGCTGCAATCTTCACAGATAATGATTTCAAAGGGAAAAGAGGTCTTCTGGCGCAACACGCTTTTAAGTGCAGTGTCAATATACTGCTCGCGATTGTAGGTCACCATCAACACGCTGACCACAGGCGTCTCTTTCCCCATATAGTTCTGTTTTGAAGATTATTTTACTTCGCTACCCGGTTTCACTTCGCGGCTTGGCATAATGACCGACAATCCGCCATCATGATCTTCAGCCGAAAGAATCATCCCTTCTGACATGATGCCTTTCAGTTTGCGTGGAGCAAGGTTGGCGATGAAACAAACCTGTTTACCTACCAAATCTTCGGGAGCGTAATGTTTTGCGATTCCGGAAACGATGGTGCGGGTTTCGAGACCGTCGTCGATTTTGAATTGAAGCAGTTTGTCAGCTTTTGGCACTTTCTGACATTCCACAACGGTTCCCACACGAATATCCAGTTTCAGAAAGTCTTCGAAGTCGATGTTTTCGCGAATCGGATTCGCTTTGTAGTTGGCCGCTTCGTTGGCTTTTTTGGTATCCAGCAACTTCGGTACCTGAGCTTCCACAACGCTGTCTTCGATTTTTTCAAAAAGCAGTTCGGGCGTTTTCAACTGTGTGCCGGCAGCCAAAATGTCAGTACGTCCCAGTTCAGCCCAATCGAATTTGTCCATTCCGAGGAAATCACGCATTTTCTGTGCGCTGAACGGTAGAAACGGTTCGAAGGCAATCGCCAGGTTAGCGGTAATTTGCAGCGAAATATTCATGATGGTTGCCACGCGCTCCATGTCGGTTTTCGCTAACTTCCAAGGTTCTGTATCAGCAAGGTATTTATTTCCGATACGGGCAAGGTTCATGGCCTCTTTCAACGCATCACGGAAACGATATTGATTGAGGTAATCCTCAACGTATTTTTTCACATCGGCAAAGTCAGCCAACGTAGCACGGTCGTAATCTGTCAATTCACCACAAGCCGGAACTTTGCTGTCGAAATATTTCTGAGTCAACACCATCGCGCGGTTCACAAAGTTACCAAGTACGGCCACCAGCTCGTTGTTGTTGCGAGCCTGGAAGTCTTTCCAGGTAAAGTCATTGTCTTTGGTCTCGGGAGCGTTGGCGGTCAGCACGTAACGAAGTACATCCTGTTTGCCGGGGAACTCTTCGAGATACTCGTGCAACCACACCGCCCAATTGCGGGAAGTAGAGATTTTGTCACCTTCAAGGTTAAGGAATTCGTTTGAAGGAACGTTCTCAGGAAGTTGGTAAGTGCCATCCGCTTTCAGCATTGCCGGGAAGACGATGCAGTGGAATACGATATTGTCTTTTCCGATAAAGTGAACGATCTTTGAGTCTTCGCTCTTCCACCATTTCTCCCAGTCGTTAGGAAGAAGCTCGATGGTATTGGAGATATATCCGATAGGCGCATCAAACCACACATAGAGCACTTTACCTTCAGCACCTTCTACCGGGACAGGAACGCCCCAGTCGAGGTCACGGCTAACGGCACGGGGCTGCAATCCCATATCGAGCCACGATTTACATTGGCCATACACGTTGGTTTTCCACTCTTTGTGATCTTCAAGAATCCATTTGCGCAACCAGCCTTCGTGCTTATCCAGCGGAAGATACCAGTGTTTGGTCTCCCTCATCACAGGTGTGGCGCCGGTAATGGTTGATTTCGGATTAATCAGGTCGGTAGCGTTCAATGAAGTACCACATGCCTCACATTGGTCACCGTAAGCGCGTTCGTTTTTACAATGCGGACAAATGCCGGTGATGTAACGGTCGGCCAGGAATTGTTTTGCCTCTTCGTCGTAATATTGCTCAGAGGTTTTTTCGATGAATTCACCTTTATCGTAAAGCTTTTTGAAGAAATCGGAAGCTGTTTTTTTATGAATATCTGAAGTGGTACGGGAGTATATATCAAACGAAATACCGAGGTCTTCGAATGATTTTTTGATGATGGAATGGTAACGGTCCACCACATCCTGCGGAGTAATGCCTTCGTTTTTTGCCTTGATGGTGATGGGCACTCCATGTTCGTCGCTTCCGCCAATCATGAGGACTTCTTCGCCTTTCAATCGTAAATAACGGGCATAAATATCTGCAGGCACATACACACCGGCTAAGTGACCGATGTGAACCGGGCCGTTAGCATAAGGTAATGCTGTGGTAATGAGCGTTCTTTTGAATTTCTTTTCCATCGCGTATTCTCTTTTTTTCTTGAATGCGCAAAGGTAGGAAAAATTCTGCTTTTTACGGAGTTAGGGGTTTAAAAAGAGCCGCTTGACCTGCGCTACAATTGCATCCGGTGTTATCTGATTGAGGCAGGCATAATCGCCTCTGTGGCAGGGTTTGTCTCCGAATACCGAGCAAGGACGACACGAAAGGTCAAGCTGGACGGCATTTTCCTTGTCTTGTCTCCATCCATAGAATCCGGCATACGGGTGAGTGGCTCCCCAAATGGAGATAACCGGACAGTTAACCAATGATGCCATGTGCATATTACCCGAGTCCATCGTAATCATACCGTCGAGGTGGCTCATCAGGTGAAGCTCCTTCTCCATGTTGATTTTGCCGATCGTGCAAATGGTATTGGGGTAAGTTGCTGCCCATTTTTCCAGAATCACTTTTTCGCCATCTCCTCCGCCAAAAAGGAATATCTTAATATCCTCTTTGCTCAGCTTACTGACTACCTCTTCCATTTTCTCCAGCGGATAGATTTTTCCTGCATGTTTGGCAAACGGGGCGATACCGATCCATTTCTCCCTCTTCTCGGGAAGGAAATCAGCGAGTAAGGTCAAATCCCCTTTCCCGTTTTCGAAGATGGACTCGAAATCAGGCTTGAAGACGATACCCGCATCATGAAACGTTTTCAGATAACGATCAAATGAAGTAGCCAATTGATGAAAATGCTTGTCGTGTTTGTGGGTCAGACGCTCCTTTTCAGCCCTGCCTTTGTGTACAGTTGCCGTTTTGACGCCGATCAGTCGAAAAAGTTTGGAGAGAAAGTGGCTGCGCAATACGCTATGCAGATCAATAACAGCATCAAACTTTTCCTTTTTTAGCTCCAGGAAAAGGCGGAACAAGCCGAGGAATCCTTTGTGGCGACCCTGTGCGTCGATGGTGATGAGTCGAAAGTTTTTAGGCGCATTGAAGAACAGCTTCGTCAATGAAGGTTTTGATAAAAATACAATTTCGATTTCGGGATTCTGACGTGCATACGAATAGGTGATAGGAATGGTCATGGCCACGTCTCCTAATGCGGAAAAGCGAATGATCAGAATTTTCTTCATGTTTAAAGCTGGAAATAATATTGAGAAACCGTTTGGAGAAAAAAATAAGCCGACCTGATGATCGGCTTATTGGGGAAATATCATCAGTAGAAGATTACTTTTTACCGTAAAGAACCGGATTGAGAGCTGGGTCATTATACATCTTCATCTGTTTGTACACCTTCATGTATTTTTTACCGGCTTCGATGTCGGCCAACAATTGGTCGATAGCGGTAGTCAGGTCTTCGCGCTGATCAAGCAGGATATTCAGCTTGGTCTGACATTGAGTGATATGCTTCACAGTCGCATCGGGACGATCCACCTCTTGCTGCATGTGGTAAATCTTCAATGCCAGGATGGAGAGGCGGTCAACGGCCCACGCCGGACTTTCGGTGTTGATGGTGGCATCGGCCAACGGTTTAGCCTCTTTATATTGTTCGAGGAAATAGCTGTCGATCAATTCTACCAGATCCGTACGTTCCTGATTCGATTTGTCAATGCGACGTTTGATCTCCAACGCTTTCACTGGGTCGATATTCGGGTCGCGGACAATATCTTCAAGGTGCCATTGTACGGCATCAATCCAGTTTTTGAGATAGAGGAAATATTCGATGGTCTGAAACTCGTAAGGGTTTTGCATTACCGCGTCCACATCGTCTGTGACGTGGTATTGCTTCGTACTATCTGCGAAAATTGCATAGCTTTTTTGGCTAAATGACATAATAACGGGGTTTATGTGGTAGAATTTGAACGGACAAACTTACTAATTGTTTCGTTAATAATCAAATAGAGAGGTCGCTCTGCTTGAAATTATCCTCGTTTTGGTCAATATCAACCAAACAAAGATTCATTCTTACGATCTTTCAATTGATCAATATTCGCATTGAAACTTCATACCCTTAAGTGGTTGGATAGTGCCATTTTGATATTATATACTTGGTTGTGCCTCGTGTGGATTATATGTTTGATATCATATTGTCATTGTTGATCCGGTATTTATGTTTATTTTGCAAATGTATTAACTGACCAAAATAATTATCCGCTGTCTAAAACCCCGGATAAATCTAATATCAATCTTAAAAACGCACAGGTATGTTTGAATGGACTAAAAACAACGATGCCCTCGGAACAGTCAACCGGGGAATTCCCTGCGAGTCAGGTTTGTGTACGTTATGTGATTCGGCCTGCAAAGGCAAGTGTGAAACCTGGCTCTCCTGTCTGGAAGGCCGGAAGATGCTTTACCCAAGAAAATTCGGTTACATCACCTCTGGAGCCGCTAATGTGACATCCGTAGGTGTTGGTTATCACGCGCTGCGAATCCAGGGCTATGCCTATGGTTCTAACGGAATTCCGGCAAATCTGACCGACAATCCTGACGATTGCATTTTTACAAATATCAGCCTTGAGACTGAATTTGGCCAGGAGATGAAGACCAAAAACCGCATGCCCATCATGACCGGCGCGCTGGGTTCGACATTTGTCGCTGCCCGTTACTGGCCTTCCTTTGCCGTGGGGGCTGCTTTGTGCGGAATTCCTATCGTGGTAGGTGAAAATGTGGTCGGGGTGGATAAAGCATCCGTATTGGAAAAAGGCCGTATAAAATCTGCCCCCGAGCTTGAACGTCGTATCCAGTATTTCGAGCGTTATTACGACGGATACGGAGCGATTATCGTTCAGATGAATGTGGAAGATACCCGCAATGGGGTTGCCGAGTATTTGATTGACAAATATGGGAATAACGTCATCATTGAACTGAAATGGGGACAAGGAGCGAAAGATATTGGTGGTGAGATCCAAGTCAAACAGCTCGAAAATGCCCAGTTTCTCAAAGATCGTGGCTATATCGTTGACCCCGATCCGTATGATCCTGTCGTAATTCAGGCATTCAAAAATAAAGCGATCAGTTCTTTCGCCCGACACAGCCGGCTAGGCGCTACCAATAAGCATAACGTGGAGGCTGTACGGGAAGATTTTATGAGCAGCATCGCCTATCTGCGCAAGTTGGGATTCAAACGTATCACACTCAAAACCGGAGCCTATGGCATGGAAAACCTGGCTATGGCTATTCGTTTTGCCGCCGATGCCAAACTCGACCTGTTGACCATTGACGGTGCAGGTGGCGGTACCGGTATGAGCCCGTGGAATATGATGCAACACTGGGGAATCCCATCGCTTGCACTTCATGCCAAAGCTTATGAGTATTGTGAAATCCTGAAAAACAGAGGCATTACGCCGCCTGACATATCGTTCGCCGGAGGATTTGCCCGCGAAGACCATCTGTTTAAAGCCCTTTCACTCGGAGCGCCATATACCAAGATGGTTTGTCTGGGGCGTGCGCCTATGATTGCCGGATTCCTCGGCAGTAACATCGAAGGTACTTTCTTCCCTGAACGGAAAGCTCAGCTCAACGGTCATTGGGATACATTGCCGGCAAGTGTTTCGGAGTATGGCATTTATCCGGAAGAAATTTTCACCATGTGGGAAAATGTGAAAAACAGGGTAGGGGCTGAGGAAATGAAGCACATCCCGTTTGGAGCCATTGCCATGTGCGGTTATGCCGATAAACTGGCCGGAGGATTACAACAGTTCATGGCCGGTGCACGGAAGTTTAATCTCAATGAATTGACCCGCAACGACCTGATCTCTGCTAACCGCGAAACGACAGATGTTACCGGTATTCCATTTATGACCGATGCGTTGGATGCCGAAGCGAAGGCGGTATTGATGGCGTAATCTGTCAGACTGAATATTATTAAACCGGATGTCTCATCGGCATCCGGTTTTTTTTTGAGGAATTTATCTTATTGGCCATTGGATATCAACTCTTATTCCTTTTTTCATGCTCTATTTATTGGGGGTGTTGCTCTAAAGTGGGACATGGTTTATGTCAAATGCCCTATGCATCGTTGAGGAGAACGAAAAGTATGTTGAGGAACACAAGAATGGTCGTGAGGAACCCATAATTGGCATTGAGGGATAGATAAAGACCCGTGAGGAATACATTAGTGGGCCTGAGGAAGGGATAAATGATGTTGAGGAACATAAAAGGAGCGTTGAGGAGGCCTAAACAGGCTGTGAGGAAAGGTAGGTTGGCTGTATTCAGGGGGAGTTTGTGAAGAAATATTCCACAAACGGTATTGATTTAATGGAAAAATTCTTACTTTAGGCGATGATTATGTGAAATAACCCATAATCACGGATTATTAACTTTGAATTGCTAATCTTCTAAATCAATCACCATGGCAACTAATGCACATAAATCCGAAGCCGAAATCCTCGAACAGTACCGTGTAGCGCTGGAAAATGCGAAAGTTCAACCCGAAATCAAAGCCGAACTGGAAAAGGTCGGGTACGATTCCCTGAAAATTGATGAGGGGAATGCTTTCCACGCCACTGCACGCACGGCCTTCGATGAAAACAAGAAGGAAGACGACGAGACTACACAGGCTTCAATGACCTTCAAAGCCGAAAAGGAGAAACTGGGGGATACTTACACCCAGCATCGCAAAAGAGCTAAAGTGCAATTTGCCAAAGATCCGGAAGTGCTTAGCCGGTTGGCTCTGGATGGCGCTATGCCTGCTGCCTATATGACCTGGATTGAAACGATCCGTAAATTCTATACGACCCTCAATGAGGATGCCGCTTTATTGCAAAAACTGGCTCGTTTTAAAGTGACCGCAGAAGATGTTACTGCTGGGTTGGTACAAATTACTGTGGTGGAAAAAGCTCGTGCGGAATACCTGCGTGAGTCGGGCGAGTCGCAGGCAGCTACCGAAACCAAGGACACTGCTTTTGCCCAATTAGATGAATGGATGGGCGAGTTTTACGCCGTAGCGCGCATCGCCCTCGAAGATAAACCCCAGTTGCTGGAAGTGCTGGGAAAAACGATAAAGAGATAACCTTGAAGTATTCATAATAATTAAGTTTTAGCCGGATTCTCTGTGAAGAGCGTCCGGTTTTTTTGTGTTTACACGAAACCGGATTCTGAGTCATTCTCTCTGAATAGAAAATGAAAAAGGCGAACGCCGTAGGGGTATTCGCCTTTTCTGATATTTGAGTTGTGAGAAATTATTTCACTTCCCAGGTCTCGCCGCTAAGCAAGAAATCGCGTAGTTTACGTTGAGGTTTGTTTGCTTGTACCTCTGCGATTTGTGCTTTCACCTCCTGATCGTAAACAGGGGCTTCAACATTGCGGATTACACCGATAGCCAATGGCAGGCCTTCGTTGTGCATCAGTGCAAGCTTGTAGTGAAGAGCGTTGTCCGCTTCGGTTGCATCGTGAGTCAGGAGATCTTCCTGGGTAACACCGTTTTCTCCGATAGTAACCACTTTGAGCTTCAATCCGTCAAGTACGAGACCTTTGTCACGGTTAGCACCGAATATCATTTTCTCGCCATGTTTCAGAATAATGGTGCGATCCGGACGGGTTTCTTTATCCGAGTAATAGTCATGAACGCCATCGGTAAAGATTACGCAGTTTTGGAGTACTTCCACTACTGATGCGCCTTTGTGTTTGGCAGCTTCGATCATGCAATCGAGTGTAGTCTGCAAGTCAACATCAATCGAACGGGCGAAGAAGTTTCCGCGTGCACCCATAGTCAACTCTGCCGGAACAAACGGATCCTCGATAGTTCCGTAAGGAGACGTTTTAGTCACGTAGCCGCGCTCTGTAGTTGGAGAGTACTGACCTTTAGTCAGACCGTAGATTTTGTTGTTCATCAGGATGATGTTCAGGTCCACGTTACGACGTACTGCGTGGATGAAGTGGTTACCTCCGATTGCGAGACAGTCACCATCTCCGGTGATTTGCCATACTGAAAGCTCGGGATTAGCCACTTTAACTCCTGTAGCGATAGCCGAACCACGTCCATGGATGGTGTGGAAACCGTAAGTCGCCATGAAGTAAGGCAGACGTGAAGAACATCCGATACCTGAAATAACAGCCGTGTTCTCAGGCGTAAGTTTCAACTCCGCCATTGCTTTTTGCAGTGAGCTAAGGATTGCAAAGTCACCGCACCCCGGACACCAGGTTACTTTTGCGGCGCTCTTAAAATCGCCGGCAGTATATTGTTTATTTTCCATCGTTTATTATTCCTCAATCAGTTTAGTGAAACAATCTACCAATTCGCTCACGAGGAACGGCTGGCCTTGTACCTTGTTGTATTGCTCAAACTGGATTCCCGGCACTTTCATGCGCAGGTGACCTGCCAATTGTCCCATATTCAGCTCGCATACCACGATTTTTTTGTATTTCTTCAATACTTCAGCGGTATTTGCAGGCAGCGGATTGATGTACTGGAAATGAGCCAATGCAACCTTCTTTCCACTTTCGTTCAACTTTTCAACAGCAGTGTGGAGGTGACCGTAAGTGCCGCCCCATCCGATAACTAACAGATCGCCATCCGGATTTCCTTCTACTTCAAGAGCCGGGATAAAGTTTGCGATGTTGTCAATTTTAGCCTGACGTGCATCGGTCATCTTTTGGTGGTTAGCCGGATCGGTTGAGATGGCACTGGTAACGTAATCTTTTTCAAGACCACCTACGCGGTGCTCGAATCCCGGAATGCCCGGTTTAGCCCAGTAGCGCACCATGGTCTCTTCGTTGCGTTTGTAAGGCTTCCAGCCTTCGGCCATATCGGCAGAAACGTATGGAGGATTGATGGCTGGATATTCGTCCAGGTTAGGAATTTTCCATGCTGAAGAACCGTTTGCGATGAAGCCGTCGGTCAACAGGATTACCGGAGTCATGTGCTCCAATGCAATTTTTGAAGCGTAGAACGCCATGTCGAAACAGTCGGTCGGAGTCTTAGCAGCAACCACTACGGCAGGGCTTTCACCGTTACGGCCGTAAAGTGCCTGCATCAGGTCGGCTTGCTCTGTTTTGGTAGGAAGACCGGTAGATGGACCACCCCGCTGAACGTCTATAATCACCAACGGTAATTCAGCCATTACAGCCAGACCGATTGCTTCGCCTTTCAGTGCAAGACCCGGTCCTGAAGTAGTTGTTACAGCCAGATCACCGGCAAAGCTTGCGCCGATAGCGGTACAAACACCTGCGATTTCGTCTTCACATTGAACGGTTTTTACTCCCAGTTCTTTGCGTTTAGCCAGTTCATGTAGAATATCAGTTGCCGGAGTAATAGGGTAGCTGCCAAGGAAAAGCTCCAGGCCAGCTTTTTCAGCAGCTGCAACCAATCCGTAAGCGGTTGCATTGTTTCCGTTTACGTCGGTGAAGATACCTTTTTCCTGCTCTTCAGCCACTTCCACATGGTATGTAGAGATTGATGCGTGAGTATTTGCACCATAGTTGAAGCCGTCATTCAATACTTTCAGGTTTGCCTGAAGTACAGCCGGTTTTTTTGCAAATTTCGCTTCGAGGAATGGAGTTACGCTTTCGATGGGGCGGTTAAATAACCAGCAAACCAGACCGAGCGCAAACATATTTTTAGAACGAAGGGCGGCTTTTCCTTCCACACCGAGGCCTTCAAGGCTCAACTTCACCAGGTTGGTGATCGGGGTCGGAACCACCTGGATCTGGGTCAATCCCAGTTCTTCGAATGGATTTTCGGTTTTGAAGTCGGCCTTTTTCAGGTCTTTGTCGGTAAATGAGTCTTCATCGATGATAACTACTGAATGTGGCTTCAGGAACTTCGCATTTGCCTTCAGAGCAGCCGGGTTCATTGCGATCAACACATCGGCTTTATCTCCGGGTGTATATACATTTTTTGTTCCAATCTGAACCTGGAAGCCGGAAACACCGCCCAGGGTACCCTGTGGTGCGCGCATTTCCGCAGGATAATCGGGAAACGTAGAGATTTCGTTACCCAGTGTGGCCGACAGGTTTGAGAAGATGTTTCCCACCAACTGCATTCCATCGCCGGAGTCACCGGAGAATCGGATCACCACGCTATCCAACTCTTTTACTTTTTCGTGTACCGCCATAAGAATCTATATTTCGAATTTAAAAATTTCAAAAGGAAAAATAAAAAGCGTCTATCGTTGTATTTTCGAACAAAACAGGTCGAAAAACTTACATTTTATCAGCGCACAAAGGTACGCAAAATAAGTGCGACTGACAATGAAACCAAGGGCCAAAACGAATAAAATTTACATCTAACACGCATTTATACAATGATTTGTGTATATTACTTGTATAATCTGTTTCTTAATAACGGGTTTTGTCCTCGTATTCTTGCCAGATACGAAAGGGTTTTGTCGTTTCGTCAACTTTCATTTCGATAAATGGAATAAACCGCTTGCCGACTGGTTTAGCGATTTCGTCGTAAATGAGGGAATCGTCAAAGCCACTTTCAGCGGCATCCTCCCGGGTGGCTGCATAATATACCTCACTTATCCGTGCCCAATAGATGGCCGAAAGGCACATGGGGCAGGGTTCGCAACTGGAGTAAATCGCACATCCCTCAAGGTGAAATGTTTCCAGCCGACGGCAGGCTTCACGGATGGCGTTGACTTCGGCATGGGCTGTGGGGTCAT
The DNA here is from genome assembly GCA_030706585.1 of Bacteroidota bacterium. Lineage (GTDB taxonomy): Bacteria > Bacteroidota > Bacteroidia > Bacteroidales > UBA7332 > CAXXIC01. Next base: position 6,885 of record JAUZOF010000013.1, on the reverse strand, counting down.
TGGTCTGCGTAACGGTATTACCGGAGCAGGCGATAATCTCGCCGTCTTTTACAATCACGGCACCAAATGGGCCGCCGCCGTTGCATACGTTTTCGACCGCCAGCCGGATGGCCTCATTTATATGGGTTAAATGCTTGTCCATAAGTTTATTTCTTGGAGTTTATGAGCTCTTATTCGGGAAGAGCAAATAAAGGTACAATATTTCGAACCGGAATGTTCACTGTGCAAGTCGCCTATTTATGATTTGAAGGAAAAATAACTCTATCCTTAATTTTCTCTCAAAACGGTTGAATGAGTATCTTTGTACTCATTAATTGCTCAGAAAACCACAGAATCATGAAAGTGTGCATCGCCGAAAAACCCAGTGTCGCCCGTGAAATCGCCCAGATATTAGGCGCAAAGACCAAGAAGGATGGTTACTTCGAAGGGAATGGTTACCAGGTCACCTGGACGTTCGGTCACCTTTGTACGCTGAAGGAGCCCCACGAATATTTACCCGAATGGAAGCAGTGGTCATTGGCCTATTTGCCGATGATGCCTCCCCGTTTTGGCATCCGTGTCATTGCTAATGACGGTTATGAAAAACAATTCCGCATCATCGAAGGATTAGTGAAAAACGCCGAAATGGTCATCAACTGTGGTGATGCCGGCCAGGAGGGAGAGTTGATTCAGCGCTGGGTGTTGCAAAAGGCCCAATGTAGCTGTCCCATTTTCCGTCTCTGGATTTCTTCATTGACTGAAGAGGCTATCCGCGAAGGGTTTGAAAAGTTGCACACCAATGCCGAATTTCAAAGCCTGTATGAAGCGGGGCTTTCACGTGCTATCGGTGACTGGCTGCTGGGTATGAATGCGACGCGCCTCTTTACCCTAAAATACGGTAAGAACAAAAGCGTGCTTTCCATCGGCCGTGTACAAACTCCGACCTTAGCCCTGATTGTAAATCGCCAACTCGAAATCCTGAACTTCAAGCCAGAGCCTTACTGGGAGCTGAAAACCATTTACCGGAATACCACCTTCTCGGCGGCAAAAGGGAAGTTTACCTCGCAGGAAGAGGGGCAACAATTCCTCGAAACGGTGCGCAACTCGCCTTTTACCGTAACCAACGTTACGACCAAAAAAGGGAACGAAGCGCCGCCACGACTTTTTGACCTGACCTCGCTTCAGGTGGAGTGTAACAAGAAGTTCAGCTTTTCGGCTGATGAGACATTGAAGCTGATTCAGTCGCTTTATGAGAAAAAGGTGACCACCTATCCGCGTGTGGATACCACCTTCCTGAGTGATGACATTTATCCGAAAGTCCCCGGGACATTGCGTGGGTTGAAGGATTATGAAGAGTTGACGACTCCAATCCTGGCAGCGAAAATCCCCAAATCGAAAAAAGTATTTGATAACAGCAAGGTGACCGATCACCACGCTATTATCCCTACAGGTGTTCATCCGAACAACCTCAATAACGATGAGCGTAAAGTCTTTGACCTTGTGGCACGTCGTTTTATTGCGGCATTTTATCCGGACTGTAAAATCTCGACCACGACCGTCAATGGTGAAGTGGATAAGGTCGAGTTTAAGGTAAATGGGAAACAGATTCTCGACCCGGGATGGCGCGTGGTATTTGCCAAAGACAAACCGGATGAAAAAGATGAAAACGAAAAGAAAGAAGACGAAGACGACAATATCCTGCCTGCGTTTGAGATTGGCGAAAGCGGTCCGCACGACCCTACCTTAGGCGAGAAGTGGACGCAACCGCCCAAACCTTACACCGAAGCGACCCTGCTCCGTGCGATGGAGACGGCGGGTAAGCAGGTGGATGACGATGAATTGCGTGACGCCCTGAAGGAAAATGGTATTGGCCGGCCTTCCACCCGTGCGGCTATTATTGAGACACTTTTTAAACGCAATTATATCCGTAAGGAAAAGAAAAATCTGGTAGCCACACCGACCGGCATTGACCTGATTAGGGTCATTGACGTGGAGCTGCTTAAATCGGTGGAGTTGACCGGTCTCTGGGAGAAGAAGCTCCGCGAGATAGAAAAAGGCAGCTTCGAAGCCCGCCAGTTTATAGACGAGCTGAAAGCGATGGTGACGGACGTGGTGAATCAGGTAAAATACGATACCTCGCACCGTTCGGTGAGTGTGGAAGCTCCTGCTCTTGAAGAACCAAAGGAAACTAAGGCGCCGAAAGAGAAAAAAGAACGTGCTCCCCGCAAGAAGAAAGAACCAGCCGAACCAAAACCGGAAGCGGCTGCTCCACCGGCTCCTGTCGTAACATCCCAACCGGAGATCTGTCCGTTGTGTGGCAAAGGCACCGTTATCAAGGGTAAAACAGCCTACGGTTGCTCGGAATGGAGGAATGGGTGTACCTATCGGAGGCCGTTTGAGGAATAGAGTTAGATTGTAATATAAAGATACGCCCCTTTCATCAGTTGAATGAGAGGGGCGTATTGGTTTTATGGATAACGTATAGTTTTTTATTTTAGCAGAAATCGGATTGGTACTATAGTTTTCACGTTAACTGGTTTTCCATTCTTTTTGCCTGGAATCCAATCCGGCATCAATTTGATTATTCGTAAAGCTTCGTTATCATAATCTTTTTCTATTCCGCGAAGAAGTTTAATATCTGATATTTTTCCGGATTTTTCAACGGTGAACATAGTTATTATCATTCCTGTAACATCGGCTTCAGTGTTAGGGTATTGTAAGGTGGCTGAGATAAACTGCATTAAAGAATCCACACCGCCAGGAAATTCCGGCATCTGGTCAGCCTTGTCATAGATCAGTTCGCCCTTTTTAGTACGAAAATATTTTAGCTTGATTATTATATTGTCTTTAGGTGAATGGAATATTCGTTTCTTTAAGGAGTGGACTCGAAATAAGAACGGAGTCATTTGAGAAAACCATCAGGTCAAATATCCCATTTCCAAATTTGATTTCCTTGCCATTTATGCGCACTGTAACATTCTTTACCGAATCACCCTCTTCATTTACCCCCCGGCCTTTTACATGAAATGACTGTGCGGCAATAAGCTCCGACATTATTAATGCGAATAAAGAAATAAGATATTTGCTCTTCATGTGACGTGTTGCTCTTCGGGGTATCTTTTTTATTGACTTTTTCACGACAAAGATAGGACTATCCTTTGTTGCCTTATTAAAAAGATGAAATATTTTAAACCGGAAAACTGAAGTTGTAGGGGTGAGAATGAAAAATAGGCTAAAATATCCTGGTTTTGACTCTTTAGGATTAGAGAAAGTATGTTTTTTGTGCAAGTTTTGCCGAAATGTTAAATGGAAATGGTGTGGATTCAAATATAAGTTGTATAATTGCAAACGATTCTGAACGAGTTGCTTTTTGTGTTTCGCATTTACTCATAATTAATACCGAAATCTATGTCAAGTACCTCCGAAACCGGCCATGCTAAGAACGTAGCAAACTTCGCTACCCTGCACACCTTCATCCTCGGATACGGTGAAGCCTACAATCCATCGAAAGAGTCCCTCAAAGCAGCTATGATTCAGGGCCTAGTGACCTCTTCGCAGAACTCACTCGAACTGGTGAATACCGCTGAGGCTGCGAATAAAGTTGCCTCTGACGTACGTCGTAATGCTTTTGATCCGCTTAGCGCCTTATGCTCCCGTATTTCCGGGGCTATAGAAGCCTCTGATGCTTTACCACAGACGGTGGAGGGGGTGAAGGCGATTATCCGTAAAATCAGGGGTGTGCGTACCTCTTCCAAACTGACCGATGAAGAAAAAGCGGCCCTGATCGCTGCCGGCAAAGAGGTGAATGAAATCTCGGCTGCCCAGACAAGTTTTGACAACCGGATTGACAACCTTGACAAACTGATAAAACTGCTTGTCGCAGCAGGATTTAACCCCAATGAAGCTGAACTGAAAACGGAGGCTTTGAATACTTTGCTCGCTAGGTTGAAAGCATTGAACGCAGATGTGGTCTCTTCCGAGGCGAATCTCAAGAATGCCCGCTTACAACGGAATCAACTCCTTTATACCGATGAAACCGGACTGGTCGATGTGGCTGCCAAGGCAAAAAGTTACATCAAATCGCTCTTTGGTGCATCGAGCGTACAGTACAATCAGGTATCGGGATTGGAATTCCGCGCATATAACTAGAGGAAAGACCTATATTTCCTATGCAATCACGCGATTGCCGTCGTAGCTGATTGTTTTCCGGGCCGCAGTATTAGAACCCTTGACTGCGGCCCTTTTTTTTGTCTTTTCAGGTCGGTAAATTCCATCGTTATCTATTTATTTTGCTCCCGTGAAGCTTTTATTCGCATCGGCGTTGCTTTATTATGCTTTGCGCTTTCTTTAATTGGGATCAGAGCTGCTATATTTTGCGTTGGGGCCGCCTTAATTCACTTCGGGGTTACTTTATTTTGTATCGGGTCTGCTATAATTTGCGTTGGGGGAGCCATATTTTGGACCGGGGTGAATTGAATAAACTCCGGGGTAAACAAAAACCTGATTCACTCTGCCATTTTCCTTTGCTCTACTTTCCCGTTTCTTAAAATCATTGTGTAGTTTTGCAATCCGCACATTTAACTAATGAGGGTTTTGCACATTGAGAAGTCTTCAGTATAGCTGAATGATCTGTGCAAATCAGTTGCATCCGTGTTATCTGTGTGCCATTCACCTAAATCATAGAGAGAAAATGTCCATTCAACTCAATAACATATCCAAAAGCTACGACGAGCGTCGGGTCTTACATTCCGTCGGATTTGACATCCCTAAAGGGGAGGTGGTCGCTTTCCTGGGACCCAACGGTGCCGGCAAATCCACCACGATGAAGATCATCACCGGACTGCTGGCAGCGGATGAAGGTACTGCTAAAGTCTGCGGGATTGATGTCTCTGCCGACCCGATGGCCGTCAAGCGACTGATTGGATATTTGCCCGAGAATAACCCGCTTTATCCGGATATGTACGTGCGCGAATACCTCGAATTCGCTGCCGGGTTTTATCCAATGAAGGGTGATGCAAAACAGCGCATTGACCAATTGATCGAACAGACCGGCCTGACCAAAGAGCAGACTAAGAAAATCGGCCAACTCTCCAAAGGCTATCGCCAGCGTGTGGGACTTGCCCAGGCGTTGATGCACGACCCCGAGGTGCTGATTCTCGATGAACCTACCACCGGTCTTGACCCGAACCAGTTGATTGAAATCCGCAACTTCATCCGGGAGCTGGGCCGTGAGAAGACCGTTATCCTCTCCACGCACATCTTGCAGGAGGCCGCCGCCATGTGTGAGCGCACCATTATTATCAATGAGGGAAAAATTGTGGCCGACGACCTCACCGAACGTCTGCTCCGTACCGGCGCCAACCGTCAGAGCATCGAAGTGGAGTTTCTCGCCGAAGTTCTGGTGGAAGAGCTGGAATCACTGGCTGATGTGATTAATGTGGAAAAGATTTCGGAGAAACAGTATCGCCTTACAGCGGAGAGTGATATCCGGGAATCATTGTTCCGGACCTCCGTTGAAAAAGGGTGGGTAATCCTTACCCTGACAAGGAAAGAGTTTACCCTCGAAGAGCTCTTCGGACGCCTGACGCAAAAGGGGTGAGCGGGAATATCCGCATTCTTTCGAAGTATTCAAAAAAGCAAAAAACATCTCCCGAAGGAGTTTGTTTAAAGTATAAACAATGACATGACAGGTAAAAGAACGACGGGAACAAGCCGTTGTTTGAGGTCAATAAAAACCTACGATTATGAAAAAGCTCATCATCGCTGCCGATGACAAAATTCCGGCGCTTAAAGGACTCATCGAGAATTATGCGGAGGTGACCTACCTTCCCGCAAAAGGATTTAACCGCGATACGATTAAAGGAGCCAACGTCCTGTTGGTACGTACTCCCACCAAGTGTAACCGTGAGCTGCTCGAAGGCAGTGCGGTGGAGTTTATCGGTACGGCCAATATCGGTTTTGACCACATTGACCGCGAGTATTGCGCAGCTCATCACATCGAATGGGAAAATGCTCCGGCATGTAATGCCGATTCCGTTACCCAGTACATTCTGGCTACTCTGATGTGTCTTTCCAAAACCCGCATTAAGCTGGAGGGTAAAACCATCGGTATTGTCGGTGTCGGAAATATCGGGACCCGCGTAGCCCGTGTATGTGAAGCGTTGGGTATGCGTGTTTTGCTCAACGACCCGCCCCGTGCCCGCAAAGAGGGTAAGGATGGTTTTGTCGATTTGGAAACAATCGCCAATGAAGCGGACATCATCACCTTCCACACCCCGATGGTGCGTGCGGGAGAGTTCCAGACCTTTCATTTGGCAAATGAATATTTCTTCCACCAGTTGAAAAAACACCCTTACATCATCAATACGGCCCGTGGAGGGATTATTGATGAAACGGCGTTGCTGCATGCCCTGAAATGCAGCCTGGTGGAAGGTGTTATCATTGATTGTTGGGAAAATGAACCGGAGATTAACCGCGAGTTGCTGAAGGAGGCCATTCTGGCTACGCCGCACATCGCAGGATTCTCTACCGACGGAAAGCTCAATGCCACCCGCATTACACTGGAAAATGTTTCGGAATTCTTTGATGTGCCGATTGATACCAGCAGTATCGTTCCGCCACCGGCACCGCATCCGCTCATTGACCTGCGTGAAAATATCAATTACCGGGTAGAGGAAGCCATCCTGAAAACGTATGATATCGAAATGGATTCCCGCCGTCTGAAAGAAGACCCGGGTATGTTCGTCTCATTCCGCGATAACTACTACCTCCGCCGCGAACCTAAAGCTTATCAGGTAAAAGGGGCTGTAGGAAAAGAGAAGGAGCTGCTCGGGAAACTGGGATTTCAGATTATTGAAGAATAGCTTATAAAAAGACCTGACAGGTTTTCAAAACCTGTCAGGTCTT
>JAUZOF010000129.1 GCA_030706585.1 Bacteroidota bacterium | reverse complement strand
GCAAGGAGGTGACTTCATGACATCTTTCACAACTTTTTATTTGAGTCGGATTACTGGCTCTAGGGTTTATGATGCAAACAATAATCTTGTTGGTATTATAAAAGACCTGTTTATTCTTCCCAATTACATCTCAGAAGGCATAGAGCGCCCCTTAGTCGCTGCTGTAAAACTAAAGAAAGGTAAAATCACTTCGATTTATTCCTTTACCGGTTTTGCTGTCAAAAAGATTGACGGAAAAATCTCAGTAACCTGTAATGAACTAATTCCTTTTACAGAAGAAAAACTGGACGAGGGCATTTTTCTCGCAGAAGGTATTCAGGACAAACAGATTGTTGACTTGAATGGGCGAAAACTGGTACGTGTAAATGATATTCGTCTGGTATCAGTTCCTACAGGTACATTTGCTCTTGCCGTGGACATTGGTCTCGAAGGATTATTGCGCCGTATTAGTCTGGCTAAGCCATTGAAAAAGTTTCTGTTGCTGTTTCGTGTTACCATTCCGGCCAAGTTTATAGTTTGGGATGATATCGAAGCGGTTGATTTTTCCAACTTTAATATCAAACTCTCCAAAAGCCACAAAAAGTTGGAAACCCTTCACCCTTCTGACCTTGCGGATATTATCGAAGACATGGGAAAACAATCCCGTATCTCTGTCTTTGAAGCGCTGGACGAAGAGAAGGCTGCCGATGTCATGGAAGAGCTGGAGGTCGAAGCTCAGATTCACCTGTTGGAAAACCTTTCAGTTGCGAAAGCTGCCGATGTACTTGAAAAGATGCCGGCAGATGAGGTGGCCGACATTCTCGATGAACTCGAAGAGGAAAAAGCGGAACAAATCCTTCGCGAGATGGAGAAAGATTCCTCCGAAGAGGTGCGCGAACTGCTTGAATATCCTGATGATTCTGTTGGTAGTATTATGTCCACTGAATACCTTTCTTTTAGCAAGGACAACACTGTTGAGGAGGTTTTCGTAGAACTTCGCACCAAGAAACCAGAGGCGGCAGAACTCTACAATCTTTTTGTAGTTAATGATAAAGAAAAACTCATTGCAACCTTCTCTTTACGTGATTTGGTTGTTTCCGAACCAACAACAACAATCAGCCAGATCATGAAACCGTCGCCTGTTCATCTGCATGATAATCAGGAAATCAACGAGATTGCCGAATTCATCTCTAAGTATAACCTGCTGGCTATCCCGGTTGTGAATAAAGACAACATACTGCAAGGTATGGTTGTCATTGATGATGTGGTAGAAGATTTGATTGGGAAACGTAAGACAAATAAATAGGAGAATTGAGTGATGTTCAAAAATAAAAAACTTTTAGCCAGAATTGGCTTGTTTCTGGCTATTCTTGGACCGGGTATTATTACCGGAAGTGTGGACAATGATGCAGGTGGTATCACTACCTATGCCGTAAGTGGAGCTGTATATGGATATAATCTGATATGGACACTGATTCCGTCCTTCATCGTATTGGTTATTATTCAGGAGATGAATGCCCGAATGGGTATTGTAACCGGAAAAGGATTGGCCGATTTGATTCGTGAAAATGCAGGAGTAAAGATTACCTTCCTGATATTCATCGGTCTCCTGATTGCTGATATTGGTAATACCACGACAGAGTTTGCCGGTGTAGCAGGGAGTCTGGAAGTGTTCAACGTCAGTAAATATATCTCGGTGCCGATTGCTGCAGCTTTAGTCTGGATATTAGTGGTAAAAGGAAACTACAAATTTGCCGAACGCATCTTCCTGATATTTAGTGTTTCCTTACTCACATATGTAGTCTCGGCTATTATGGGAAAGCCGCATTGGAGTGAGATTGGAACATCGATTATTCATCCCCAAATGGAGCTGAACACCCAAAGCCTGGCAATGATTATTGGTATTATTGGTACTACCATTGCGCCTTGGATGCAATTTTACATGCAATCATCCGTAATCGAAAAGGGATTGGAGATGAAGAACTTCAGATATTCATTGATTGATATTGTGGTTGGCTGTATTGCGACGGTCGTAGTAGCATTCTTTATTATAGTCGCTTGTGCATCGACCCTGCATGAAAAAGGAATCCAGATTAATGAAGCCAAAGATGCGGCGATTGCGTTGAAACCCCTTGCCGGAGCATTGGCATCACAGGTATTTGCCTTCGGTTTGTTTGTTGCATCTATCTTTTCGGCAACTATTCTCCCATTGGCAACAGCTTTCTATGTTTGCGAAGCTTTTGGATTTGAGGCCGGTATTGATAAAAAGTGGGATGAAGCTCGTGAATTTTACATCCTCTACACTACCATTCTGATTTTGGCCGTTTTGATTATCCTTTGGCCAAATGCGCCGTTAATTCAGATCTCACTCTGGTCGCAGGTGATCAATGGATTGCTGCTTCCGGTCGTACTGATCTGCATGATGCTATTGGTAAACAGCAAAAAAATCATGGGCGAATATGTGAATAAACCGGTTCAAAATATTATCGGTTGGGGTGCAGTGACAGTACTCATAGGCCTGTCAGTTACACTTCTGGTTTTGCCATTATTCGGCAAATAAGTATCTTCTGATTTAGATTTTAATTAATTCACAAAGGCCATAAAAATAGTTATTATTTTTATAGCCTGATCAACTATACAAAAAAATGATGATAATCAATTCTTTCCAATATATAAGAATAAGAGGGTTGCTCTTTTTCCTTGCCATTACATTTGCTATTTCTCTTCATGCTCAAATACTTTCCAATGCGAATGACTCTGCCCAATCTTGGAATTTTCATATCCAAAATACTATTATCAAACAATATCATCCTGCTATATCGTCAAAATATAGCGGTGAAAATAGTCTAAATAAGAATTCAGAAAATACACTTTCCAATACCGGAACGATATATCTGGGCGCAAAATTATGGAAGGGTGCGGAAGGATATTTAAATACAGAAATATCCGGAGGTTCTGGATTTTCTAAAACAACAGGCATCGCCGGTTTTCCAAATGGAGAAGTGTATCGGGTAAGTGATGCTGCACCGCAGCTTAATTTAGCCAGACTTTATATCCGACAGGTATTTGCCCTATCGCAAGAGACAACTTTTATAGAAGACGGATTTAATCAGATTGCCATAAAGAGACCTGCTTCATATATCGCCATTTCAGCAGGGAAGTTTAGTGTAATGGATTTTTTTGACTTTAATAAATATAGTCATGATCCGCGTACACAATTTTACAACTGGGCCTTAATGGGGAATGGTGCGTGGGATTATCCCGCAGATACCAAAGGCTATACAAATGGATTGGTTTTTGAATTAGTAAAACCGGAATGGGCACTTCGCTACGGTTTAGTAATGGTACCCACTACCCGAAACGGTGCAGTAATGGATACTAAAATTTCCCAATCTCATTCCCAAGCGCTGGAGTATGAGCATAGTTATACCCTTGGCAGCCAAAAGGGAAAAATCCGCTTAATCGGATTTCTTACCCAAGCCCAAATGGGGAATTATAAAAAAGCTATCGAATGGGGAATTGCGAATCAGACGACACCCACACTGGATGCCTATCACGCTTATGGAAGAACAAAATATGGTTTCGGGTTAAATATAGAACATGCCTTAACTGACAATGCGGGACTATTTTTCCGTACTAGCTGGAATGACGGACATAATGAAACCTGGGCATTTACCGAAATAGATCGCCATGCCAGCATCGGTTTATCATTAAAGGGAACATCCTGGAATAGAAAAGATGATAATCTTGGTGTTGCCCAGATTATTAACGGCATCTCCAAAGATCACCGCAATTACCTCGCTGCAGGTGGATCTGGATTTATCATCGGGGATGGGGCGCTGAATTATAGCCCGGAATGTATAACCGAAATCTATTATTCGTTGAAGGTTCTCAAATATCCGGTATGGATTACACCCGATTACCAATTCATTGTTAATCCAGCATATAACAAAGACCGCGGACCAATAAGCGCATTTGGCATTCGCGTGCATTATGAAATATAATTTTGTGTTTTTCAGTCAAAACAACAACCGCCCTCGGAAAAATCAATTTCCGGGGGCGGTCTACTATAATCCCTTTACGCCTTCTCCATTTCAATAACAAGCGTTGTCATTTCTCCTTTCACTACAGTAAAAGGCACCAAAGCATCTTTATATCCGATTTTTGAGGCGGTGGCAATGAAATGTCCTTCTTTAAAATTAAGGATACTAAAACCAGCCGTTTTATTCTTCTTCACCAAAGCAGCTTCCGCGCTTCCGGCATCGGTAATGGTCAGCGTTACCCCGATAATGTCAGAACCATCATGCTTATCGGTAGTCTTGCCCTTGATCGCCATAGTAGTCGATCCCGATGATATTATTTTACGCGCAGCAAAGTATTGATTGTAGAAGTCCGGATTCGAATTTTTCAAAAGTTCAATATCTTTATCCAGACGATTGGCCAGAATGCCGTCTTCTTTTGCAAAAAGAGGAACCATGCCTTCGGTAGCATTTTTCTGCTCTACGATGGCGAGTTTAGGTGCGGAGATTACATCATTGAAATCTGCATTTGCCTGTCTTAACTGAGCCAATAGCTCTGCAGAGAATCCATATTCAGTTATTTGGGGCAGGTTTTCTTCCGCGAGATCTGCAACGTTACTACAAACACCCCCCACAGCAGTTTCTCTTAATTTACGCAGGTCACTCTCCGTGTAATTCAGCTTTGCTAATAATACGGTATCGCCCACAGTACTGGCATAAGACCAGAGGCGGTTGATTGCAAACATGGTTTGTGCAATCATTACTTCATACTTTTCTTGTTTGTCAGTGGCCGGAGAGGCGTTGCTACCCAATTGTACATTACGCAACTTCAGCAGTGAGGCCAACGACTCGTCAAAGTCTTTGTATGCGGCACTAAAAATTGCATTGCTACTCCATACTGATTTAAATTTAAGACATACCCCCTGAACGTTGAGGAACATTCCAAGCTTGTCTTGTTGGGCTTTTTCCATAATGGTAGAAATTAGAGGTTTATTATACAACAGTTAACTATCTCATTTGCGAATATAGATAAATAATATCTAACTCCAAATCCAATCCATTAAACTATTAACAAAACAGATGGCATTTATTTACACAAAAACTACTTTTTATTCTTTCTAGATATTTATGAATCTCCGATGGATAGGCGTTTTTAGAATAATTCAAGTCTTCATTATTCATAGCCAGTCTAAATTTTAAAACTGTAGTTTATTTTTTACTTTCCAGCCATTTCTACTGACCATTTGCATCTGCATTTATCCGAAAGACATATTGAAGAAACATTTAGAGGAACGATTTCTTGACCGGGAGATGCAGTTTCTCAACCGGGAGATGCAGTTTCTTGGTCGGGAGATGCAGTTTCTTAAGCGGGAGATGCAGTTTCTCAGTCGGGAGATGCAGTTTCTTAAGCGGGAGATGCAGTTTCTCAGTCGGGAGATGCAATTTCTTGGTCGGGAGATGCAATTTCTTGACCGGGAGATGCAATTTCTTGACCGGGAGATGCAGTTTCTTAATCGGGAGATGCAGTTTCTCAGTCGGGAGATGCAGTTTCTTGATCGGGAGATACAGTTTCTCAGTCAGGAGATGCAGTTTCTCAGTCAGGAGATGCAGTTTCTTGACCGGGAGATGCAATAGTCACAGTTGGAGACTTTATAAAAGTGACAGTAGCAAAAAAATAACGGAGAGATATAGAGTCTGAAAGAGAATATCCTTTTCAGGTTCTTTAAACAAAACAGGCTGCCTCTTTCGAAGCAGCCTGTATCTAGTATAACCAAAGGAAAACTTATTATACTTGTTTCATCTTCACATTACCGGTACGTTTGAGTACACCCCATGACATTACTCCACCGCGGATAGCTTTGTTAAGCGACTTGATGGCCACGTAATACATAATCTGGCGGTAATAGAAACGTTGCGGGATCAGCCAGACAAGGCGTTTTTTGCTTTCCCCTTCGAAGGAGAAGGCTACTGCCGCCGAAAGCATCTCTACCGACAGGAAGAGCAGATAGTACCACAACACATTTCCAGCATTCCCCATGAATATACCAATGATGGTGATCAGGTCGGCCAGCGGTGCAATAATTGGCAGCAACAACTGGAAGAAGAGCAGGTTTGGCAATGCCGCCCATCCGAGCCACTGGTATTTGGTTTTAAAGAGGACATCTTTATGTTTCCAGAAACACTGCATGATACCGTAATTCCAACGGAAACGCTGGCGCAGGAACATGTTTACTGATTCCGGTGCTTCGGTATAGGCCTTGGCTTTCGGATCGTTTACCACGCGGTATCCTTCGCGGAGCAAACGGATAGTCAGGTCACAGTCTTCGGCCAGGGTATCGGTCGTGTACAAACCAACTTCCTCTAATGCCGTCTTACGGAATGCTCCGTTAGCTCCCGGCACCACGGTAATACTGTTGAGCAAATCGAAGGCACGACGGTCAAAGTTCTGGCTGGTGATGTATTCAATCGCCTGCCAGCGGGTAAGCAGGTTCACCTCGTTACCCACCTTCACATTACCGGCCACTGCCGCCACATCTTCGTCTATAAAGTGCGGAATCAAATGACTTACAGCGTCAGAACAAAGTTGGGTATCGGCATCGATGCAGACCATGATTTCTCCGTTTGCATGCTCAACACCATAGTTAAGCGCAGAAGCTTTACCGCCTTTCGGTTTATCGTAAAGGCGCACTTTAGGATGTCCTTCAAATGCCGCTTTAGTCACTTCGAATGTATGATCCTTGGAACCATCATTGACAAATACGATTTCGAAATCGGGATAATCGGTCTTCAGCAGGTTATTCATACTGCTGACGATATTCACCTCTTCATTATATGCCGGAACGATAATACTTACCTTCGGACAAAACTCTGCAATAGCAGGCAGGTTCTCGTGATACTTTTTCTCTTTGCGTTTTTTGATATAGGCCAAAACGGCTAAAAGAATCAGACGTAACACCGAGAGAATAGTCGCCACAATAAACAGGGCGAAAATCACCTGGATAAAGAGGAAGATACCATTGGCAATGTACCAGTCGGAACGCGACAGGAACAAATCATCGGCATCCAGCTTCGGCATCACGAAGTCTTTATTCTGGTGCAAGAGGTCGGCTACAGTCGTGAATGTATATCCCTGGGCTTTGAAGTATTTGATAATACGTGGCAATGCATCGATTGTGGCCTTACGGTTAACACCGGCATCGTGCATCAGGATGATATTTCCATTTTGAATCTGACGTCTGACGCGTTCAAAAATTGAGTCGGCTGATACTCCTTTTTCCCAGTCACGGGTGTCGATTGACTCGGCCACGGTGATATAGTTCTCTTTTTTGGCACGGATTACAGGAAGAAGCTCATGATAATCACGTGGCTCAACGTCAGCATCATAAGGAGGACGGAACAGAATGGTAGAGCGTTTGGTAATACACTCCAGCAAACGGCGTGTTGCATTCAGCTCCAGGTCGGTCTTTTCATTACTGATCTCGGCAATATTCGGGTGAGAGAATGTGTGGTTACCAATCTCATATCCGGCCTTGTATATACGCTCTACGATAGGCAGATTCACTTCGATATTCTCTCCTTGCATAAAGAAAGTGGCAGGGACATGCTCACGCTCCAGAATCTCGAGAATTTTAGGCGTATATTCACTACTTGGACCGTCGTCGAATGACAGGACAAGTTTCTTATCGGCAATACCTATACGGCGAACCACATACGAAGAAGGAAGTGTTTCATATTCCTCTTTGTCAAACACCGCATAATCATCATTCAGATTGAGTTTCACGATTCCCGGGTGAGGCTCGGAAACCACATCCAGAATATCACCATCCCCTACGTAATTGATATTTTGAGTAGGCTTAATCGTGTTCAGGCGGCTATAATCGAAGGGCTTGCCTTCCAGATCCTGATAAGAAAGATTTTTGTTATAGAATTGCCAAATGCGCGGGTCTTCCGAACCAAGACGCCATAATGAAGTACCGGCCAGTCCATATTCCACAGCAAGACGCATCGCGTTGAAGTTAGAGATAGCATCGGTAAAATAAACCTTGTGGGACTCATTTTGATTGTCGGTATATTCAAAGCTAAGGTTATAATTGATGGAATCAAACCGAACCTTCGCCTCCGCGGCCTGTGCTTTATTGATGGCTCCCTGATAGGTAACGGGACGTCCCTGACGGCCTTTGGCCCAGTCGTATCCATAAGCTGCCAAACAGAGAATGGTTTTCTCAGCCGGGAGATCTTTACCGTATGAGTCAAGGACTCCTTCAATCCAGTTTTGCTCAGCAATCGGACCTGGCTGCGTCATCATCGAATTTTGGTCATACGCCATGAGCAGCAGATAGTCATTGTATTTCTTCAGCTCCGTCATGTTGTAGTCCATGTTACCCGGTATGATATCCTGAGTAACAATCATCTTGTTCTTATGGAGCTCCGTGTAAAGCTCGCGTTGGAACGCAATCAGATATTCGTCTGTGGTTTCGGCCAAGTCCTCAAAGTCAATATTCACTCCTTTAAAGCCATAACGCTTGAGTTTCGTTACGATTTCGGTAATTAAAGCTTTTCTTTTGGCAGGATTGATAATGATGCGGTGTACGCGCTCTCCGTTAAACTGACCATTGACATAGTTGGAAAGAATAGGAACAATATCGGTTTTGTAGTAACGCATCACCAATAATGCCTTATTATCAATCCTGGTCTGAATGGTATCTTTGGTCGGACTAAGGAAAAACCACTCGGGGAAAACCATATTAAACTGCGTGATATGCTCTTTCAGCGAGTAGAAAGATTGTTTATCCCAGTTTACATAGAAAGCTGCACGAATCTGGTTCTTGTTGATACGCTTTTTGTAAAACTGAGAACGGTTCAGATACCCAAGCGCGGGCTTTCGCTTAATCGCTTTACGGGTCGCTTTATCCTTCTTACTTAACAGCGGCGAATCTTCGGCTTTTACTAAATGCTGAAGATATGAAAACCTGTCAAAAGCTTTGGGGAACTCCGTCTGTGAATTCTTCAATACCGAATAAAGAATAATAACCACCGATAAAAACACGACTGCTAATGCAGACCATAAAATCGCCGCAAAACGTCTGGCACGTTTAGGCGAATCTGCTTGAAAAACCTGACGATGATGACTCATTGATTTAGAGTAGGATTGTAATTAGATTTAGAGAGCGAGGGACAGAAAGCACAACCAACAAATACTGTTGTCACATATATTGATTCACAAGACTCAAGAAGCATTTTTTCCCGCTTAAATTGACTATCGAATACCACTTTATTATTAGTTCAGGGACTATCTGTTTTCGAAATTAAGTGCAATAGTACATATTTCCTCAAATATGGCAAAATATCTAATATAGTTTAATCTTAATAGGCTTTTCAAGTAACTGATTTGATGTTATTTAATTCTGAAAGAATAATGACCTGAGATTTCGTTATTAATCGTCTAAAGAACCTTTGAAACCCATCACCTCAGATAGTGATAGGTCTAACTCATCACAGAGATTTCAAAGG